>NZ_LR217707.1:0-300000 GCF_900698905.1 Buchnera aphidicola (Cinara kochiana kochiana)
CAAATATATACAAATAATTTTTAGGGAAAAATATGGTTTTTTATGAAAAATTTGATATTATTGTAATTGGGGGCGGACATTCAGGTACAGAAGCAGCATCTGCTTCTTCAAGGATGGGGCAAAAAACTTTATTATTAACGCAAAATATAGATACTATTGGCACTTTATCTTGTAATCCAGCTATTGGAGGTTTAGGAAAAAGTCAATTAGTTAAAGAGATTGATGCAATGGGTGGTTTAATGGCACGGGTAACTGATTATTCAGGAATTCAATTTAGAAAATTAAATTCCAGAAAAGGATCTGCAGTACAATCTACGCGCGTCCAAACAGATAGATTTTTATATAAAAAGAAAATACAATATTTTTTAAATAATCAAAATAATTTAACTATTCTTGAAAAGGAAGTATTTGATTTAATTATTAAAAATAATCAAGTATATGGAGTTATTACTCATGACGGTAATTGTTTTAAAAGTTCTGCTGTTATATTAACAACTGGTACATTTTTAAATGGAAATATGTATATTGGCTCTGAAATATTATCAGGAGGTAGACGAGGTGATTTTAACTCATCAAAATTAGCTAATAATTTAAAAAAATATCCTTTTAGAATTGGACGACTAAAAACAGGTACCCCTCCACGTCTAAATATTAATACTATTAATTTTAATGATTTAGAAACACAATGGGGTGACGAACCTACTCCTTGTTTTTCTTTTACTGGAAATATTTTACAACATCCTAAACAAGTACCTTGTCATATTACGTACACAAATATAAATACACATAAATTAATTAAAAAAAATTTATATAATAGTCCGTTATATAACGGTATTATTACTGGAATAGGACCTAGATATTGTCCTTCTATTGAAGACAAAATAGTTCGTTTTCCTGATAAAAATCGTCATCAAATATTTTTAGAACCTGAAGGTATCAATAGTGAAATTATTTATCCTAATGGAATTTCTACTAGTTTATCTGTGGATGTACAAATAAAAATGGTACAATCTATAAAGGGACTAGAACATGCACAGATCATCCATCCTGGATATGCTGTAGAATATGATTTTTTTGATCCTAGAGATTTAAAAATGACATTGGAATCAAAAATTATTAAAAAATTATTTTTGGCAGGACAAATTAACGGAACTACTGGTTATGAAGAAGCTGGTGCTCAAGGATTATTAGCGGGCATAAATGCCGCTTTATTCGTTCAGAAAAAACCTTCTTGGTACCCAAAACGAGATCAAGCATATATTGGTGTGTTAATTGACGATTTATGTAATAAGGGTACTTTAGAGCCTTACCGTATGTTTACTGCTAGAGCAGAGTATCGATTGTTATTACGTGAAAATAATGCTGATGATCGTTTAACTAAAATTGGTTATGAACTAGGTTTAGTTAACCAAAAACAATGGGTGATGTTTTCTAAAAAAAATTATAAAATTAAACAAGAATGTCAAAGATTAAAAAATATTATAATTACACCTAAGTTAGTTAATCATTTTTTTAAACATAACAACTTAAATATTACTTTAAAAAAAAATTGTAGTGCTTTTGATTTTTTACGTCGACCTGATATTACATATGATATTTTAATTAATTTTGTAAATAGTTTTATATCTGAAAAATTATTTATAAAAAATAAAATAATTACTGAAGAAATTGAAACTCAAAGTAAATATTATGGATATATTCAACGACAACAAAAAGAAGCAAGAAAAAATATACGTTATGAATACATAAAGTTATCTTCTATTCAAGATTATAAGTGTATTACTGGTCTATCTAACGAAGTAGTTACAAAATTAAATGAATATCGTCCTTATTCTATTGGTCAAGCTTCTCGTATTCCGGGAATAACACCTACAGCAATTTCTATTTTGCTTATTTTTTTAAAGAAAAATAAATCTTTATATTAAAATTTATTTTTTATAAAAATTTTTATAAAAAATATTATCTTAATTAAGTTTTGGCAGGTTTATTAAATTTATGTCCTGCCGAAATTAATATAAATTTATTATTTATAGGAATTTAAATTACTTATACATCAATATTTTGTGCATATAAAGCATTTTTTTGTATAAATTTTTTTCTAGGTTCTACCGCATCTCCCATTAATGTACTGAATAATTGATTTGCTAAATTGGCATCTCGCATTGTGATTTGTAACATTTTTCGAGTTTTAGGATTCATAGTAGTTGTCCATAATTGTTCAGGATTCATTTCACCTAATCCTTTATATCTTTGTATATGAATAAATTTTTGTGTTTCTTTGATTAGTAAATCAATTGCATTATCAATATTTTTAAATATAAATTTTTTATTATGAAATTTTATATATGCATTATTTTTAATAATGTAATTAATTTTTTTTATAAATTTTAAAAATATCTTGTATTTTGATGTTACAAAAAAATTTTTTTTTAAGTGATATGAACAAAATTTTTTTTTATCATTAATATTTAATATTGGTTCATAGTGTGATTTATTTTTTTTAATACAATAAGAATATATATATTTTTTATATAAAATTTTTTGATTTTGTAGATTTTGTATTAATTGCTTAATCCATTCTTTAACATTTTTTTTATTTTTTAAATTTTGTAAAGGGAAAATATAAAGTATTGTTTTGTATAAAAATATTGGTATTTTTGTATCAATAGAAAAATATTTTTTTTTAAGTTTTTGATATTTATCCATAACAATAGAAAATTTTTTATTAATTTTTTTATTATTTTTTTTTTCTATATACTGTATATAACTATTTTTTTTAACAACTTTGTATTGATATTTATATAATTTTTTTGAATTCATTATATATGTTTCTTTTTTTCCTTGTTTAATTCTATACAATGGTGGTTGTGCAATATATATATGTCCTTTTTCTATCAATTCCGGCATTTGTCGAAAAAAAAATGTTAATAATAATGTTCTAATATGTAAACCATCTACATCCGCATCCGTCATAATTATGATATAATGATATCTTAATTTTTTAAAATTATATTCTTCTTTGCCAAAACCACAACCTAAAGCTGTAATTAATGTAATTAATTCAGGAGAAGTTATTATTTTTTCAAATCGAGCTTTTTCTATATTTAATATTTTGCCTTTTAATGGCAATACTGCTTGATTTTTTCTGTTTCTTCCTTGTTTAGCTGATCCTCCAGCTGAGTCACCTTCTACTAAGTAAATTTCTGAAAAAACAGGATCTTTTTCTTGACAGTCAGATAATTTACCTGGTAGGTTAGTAACCTCTAATAATCCTTTTTTACGTGTAATTTCACGAGCTTTTCTTGCTGCTTCTCTAGATCGTGCGGATTGTGTAATTTTGTTTACAATTATTTTAGCATCTTTTGGGTTTTCTAATAAAAAATTCATCAAATGTTCATTTAATAGTGTTTCAACAACTGATTTTACTTCTGAAGATACTAATTTTTCTTTTGTTTGGGAAGAAAATTTTGGATTAAACATTTTAATTGAAATTAATGCCGTTAATCCTTCTCTTGTATCTTCACCAGTAACAGTAATTTTATTTTTTTTATGTAATTTTTCTTTATCAGAAAAATAATTTAAAGTACGTGTTAGAGCTGCACGAAATCCGGATAAATGACTACCTCCGTCTTGTTGTGGTACATTATTAGTAAAACACAATATTTTTTCTTGAAATGTGGTATTCCACTGCATAGCTATATTTACTTCAATAGATTTTTTTTGTTTTTGAAATATAAAAATTTTATTATGTATTGGTTGTTTATTTTTATTAATATATTTTATAAATGATTTAATACCTCCTTTATGAAAATATTGAAATTTTTTTTTATTTTTTAGATCTTTTAATTTAATTTTTACATTATTATTTAAAAATGATAGCTCTTGTAATCTTTTTTCTAAGATTTCGCATTGAAAAATATTATGATTAGTGAAAATATTTTTATTTGGCCAAAAACGAATTTTTGTTCCTTTTCTCTTTGTTTTTCCTGAATATGATAATGATTTTTGAGGATTTCCACAAAAATATTGTTGCTGATATTTTTTTTTATCACGATAGATACATAAATCTAATTTTTCTGATAATGCGTTTACTACAGAAATACCTACACCATGTAAACCGCCAGATACTTTATATGAATTTTCATCAAATTTTCCACCTGCATGTAATACAGTCATAATAACTTCAGCAGCTGATACACCTACTTCTGGGTGAATATCAATCGGTATTCCCCTTCCGTTATCTCGTACAGACACAGAATTATCAGTATGAATAGTTACTTCAATTAAGTTGCAATATCCAGCTAAGGCTTCATCTATAGAGTTGTCTACTACTTCGAAAACCATATGATGTAATCCAGTACCATCATCAGTATCACCGATATACATACCTGGTCGTTTTCTAACTGCATCTAATCCTTTTAATATTTTTATATTGGAAGAAGTATATAAATTTGACATGTATTGTCCTGTTTTAATCAGTGATATTTAGTATATAGAATTTTGTACAAAAAATTAAATTATTTAAATAAATTTATATTTTTAAAGGCATAATTATGTATTTTATTTCTTTTTGTATATTTGATTGAATTTGTATACTTGAAATCGGCATATTAAAAATAATATTAATTTTATTACTTTTCAATACATTAAGGACATCAAGTAAATAGAAAACATTCACAGAAAATGAAATATTTGGGTAATTGTAATCAATAAAAAAAGAATCACATGATTCCTCATCTTCTTGATTATTTGACGTTATTGTTAATAAATTTTTTGAAAAATTTAAACAAACACCTTTAAAAGTAGTATTGCATAAAATTGATGTTTTTAATAATGATTCTTTTAATTTTTCTACTGAAACTAAAATACAATATGTGTATTTATTCAAAATAACATCATTATAATTTGGAAAATTACCATTTATTAATTTAGTAATCATTAGTATTTCGTTAATTTGAAATGATATATAATGATGATGAATAGTAATTCTTACTGTATCTGTTGTATAGATTAATAATCTATATAATTCTAAAATAGATTTTTTATTAATGATTACAGAAAAATAAGATATATTTAAATTTAAATGAGTTTTATACATAGATAATCTATGTCCGTCTGTAGTAACTCCATATAGATAATTATTTTTATATTCTAATAACATTCCATTTAAAGTATTTCGAATATCATTATTAGCTATAGAAAAATATGTTAACAATATTGTTTCTTTTAACACTAATTGTGATATAAGGAATATTTCTTTATTTGTAACTGTCTTAAATATTGGAAAACTATTACATGAAATTGTATTTATTTTAAATAAACTATTAGATATTTTAATGTGTATTTTTTCATTAATTAATTGAAAATGTAATTCTGTATTGTCTTTTGTATTACGACAGATATTAAATATTTTTTTTCCAGAAACTGTAATACAGCCTCCTGTATAATAAGTGAAATATTTTTTATCTATATATGTATTTAATTCTATTTCTAATGTAGAGCTAGTTAATTTAAGTATATTTTGGTTAATTTTTAGAATTATATTTTCTAATATTGGAAATATTGTATTTTTTGTAATAATTTTATTGATTTTTTTAAAAGATTTTAAAAAATCATTTTTTTTAATTTTGAATTCCATATTTTATAAATTTAGTTAGTTATTTTTATTGATGTTATAATAAATTATCTTGATTTTATAATAAATTTAGATCTATTTTTTAAAATTATCTCGGATATTTTTATATCAAAAAAATATAAAAACTTTTTTGGATTATTAATATAAAAATATTATTTTATTATTTTTATGTCTTGAATTTTTTAAAAAAATATGTTTTTATTTTTTTAAAAAACATTTTGAATTTTTGCCAATTCTATTAATATAATCAGAATAACAGTTTTTATTAATATAATTTTTTATTTTTTTAAATAATGCTTAAAATATATATGGTAATTCTTGTTATATATATTTTTTAAGAAAATAATTAAACATGACGTGTTAATGATATATTAAGAGAATTACTAATAATTTTTAAGATTCTTAATAAAATTGTTTTATATTGAAGGTATCATATTTTTATTAAAATTTTTTAAATTTTCAATAAATTCATACAATAAATAGTAAGCTGATTGATTTGATTTGTCTTTAATTAAATTATGAAATTAATATTTTCGATAAATATTATTATTAAAAAATGATTTTATTTTTAATTTTTTTTATTTAATATATCTATTATATTTAAAAGTATTTTGTAATTATATAATTTGTATATTACTTTTTGAAAATTTTTTATAGTTTTTTTTATTTATTTTATTACAATATGGTTAGGGATATACAAGATAATTGAATTTTTATATTTTAATAGATATATCTATATAGTAAATTTTATTAGTGATGATTTTAATTTTAATTATCTTTTGTAACTGTTAATCTAATTAACTAAAATATATTTTTAACTTTATAATAGGAAAAAATTTATGAAACGTACTTTCCAACCATCTGTCATTAAACGTAATCGTACTCATGGTTTTCGTGCCCGTATGTCTTCTAAAGGTGGTAGGAATATACTATCGCATAGACGTTCAAAGTCACGTTCCATTTTATGTGTATAAAAATTTTTTATGAAATCACGTAATATCTCTCAATTTTTTTTTAGTAAAAAATTACGGTTATTATCTAATAATCAATTTCAATGTGTGTATAATAAAAATTATAAAATTGATATCAAGTCATTTATTATGTTAAGATGTTTAAATTATTTAAAATTCCCAAGATTAGGTATTTCTATTGCTAAAAAAAATATTATGTATGCACATGATCGTAATAGGATTAAACGTTTAATTAGAGAAAGTTTTCGTTTAATTCAACACAACTTATTATTAATGGATTTTATTATTATTGTAAAAAAAAACACACATTTGCTAAGTAATAGTAATATATTACGTTTTTTGCAAAAATTATGGTGTTATAATAATAAAAATAATTTTTTAAATATAAATAAAGTATAAATAAATTTATGTACTGTGAATTCATGATATTTTATTTTTTAGTTTTATTTGATGAGACAATTTTATGATATATTTTAAACGTATTTTCTTTATAATATCTTGTGTTTTATTCTCTTTTTTAATATGGAACTTTTGGAATACACATTTTTCTATAAATCAAAATAATTTAAAGGTAAATAATTTTATACATAATATTTCTAATATTAATGATAATTATAACAATCAGTTCACTGATACACAAAATAATTTTTTATCATTAAATATTAAGTTATTAAACAGAAATAATAAATATATTAATATCTTACAATATTATAGATATGTCAAGATATCATCTTTATTAACTATTTTACAAAATAAAAAAAAAACTACTTACAACTTTATAAATAAGATTATTAATAATCAATATCATGATATACAAAATATTAAAAAATTTATATATTTTTCAAAATTAAAATTATATAAAAAATTACTTAATTTTAAAATAATTAACGTTTTTACAAAAAAAAAACTAAATAGCAATATTTTTTATTTAAAGATAATTTCTATAATAAAAAATTTATATCACTTCAATATATACGATTGTATTAAGAATCAAATTAATTATATTATATACAATTATGTACATTATAATATATTTAATATTTTGATATCTGTTAAAAAAAATAATTTTTTTTTAATTTATCATAAAAATTATCAAAAATTTAGTTTTAATAATTTTTTTAAAACTTATTTTAATAAACGAATAGGATCTGTAATACAAAACAAAATATTAAAAATTTTTAAAAATTTAAAAATTAATGTAAAACGTAGTTGGTTATATATATTTATTTATCCATTATTTTATTTGTTAAATTTTTTTTATAAATTACTAAATAATTGGGGTGTTTCTATTATTTTAGTAACTATTTTATTAAAAATAGTTACATATCCGATAACAAAATTACAATACGTATCTATTTTAAAAATAAAATTACTAAAACCTGAAATAAAGCAAATAAAACATCAATTACATGATGATGTAAATACTATAAATAAAAAAATTTTTTTATTGTATCAATCTAAACAAATTAATCCATTAATTAATTTATTATCTGCAATTTTACAAGCTCCTATATTTTTAGCTTTTTATTATGTGTTAGCTTCTTCAATTGAATTACATCACGCACCTTTTATTTTTTGGATTCGTGATTTATCTAGTTATGATCCATATTATATTTTACCTATGTGTATTAGTATAAGTGTTTTATTTACACAATTTAATGAATTAAATTTTAAAAATATTTTTAAACAAAAAAATTTTTTATGTATTCTTCCTGTTTTATATACTGGTTTTTTTATTTGGTTACCTTCTGGTTTAGCATTATATTATTTAACTAGTAATATCTTTACTTATTTGCAGCAATGGATAATACGCCGTAATTTTGTTAAAAATAAATAATATTTTTTAATTAAATTAAATAATTATTTATTAATATAAATGTTATTTATATTAATAAAAATATTTTATATATTTGGAATAAAAATAAAATATGATTTTTTATGAAACTATTGTAGCTCCTGCAACAGCTGTTGGTCAATCAGGTATTGGAATTATACGAATTTCTGGATCTTCTGTTGCAATAATAATAAAAAAATTTTTAAATATTTCCATGAAAGAACGATTTGCTCATTATACATCTTTTTTAGATATTAATGGTAACATCATTGATTATGGTATTGCTTTATTTTTTTCTGCTCCTCGATCATTTACAGGTGAAGATATATTAGAGTTTCATGGTCACGGAAATCCTGTTTTGTTAGATTTATTAATAGAAAATATATTATTGGTTAAAAATGTTCGTATTGCTCGTCCAGGAGAATTTACAGAAAGAGCTTTTTTAAATAAAAAAATAGATTTAATTCAAGCAGAAGCAATTAGTGATATAATCAGCGCACAATCTAAACTTGCAGTGAAATCTGCGTTGCGTTCTTTATCAGGTGTTTTTTCAAAAAAAATATATGTTGTTATTAATCAATTAAAATCTTTGTATTCTAGAATAGAAGCTATTATTAATTTTCCTGATGAAATAAGTCATGAATTTAATGTAACAGATAATTTATTCAAAATAATTCAGTTACTAAAAAATTTAATATGTGTTGCACAAAAAAATCATGTATTACAAAAAGGTATAAAAATAGTTATAGCTGGACCGCCTAATGTTGGTAAATCAAGTTTATTTAATTATTTGTCTAATCAAAAAATTTCAATTGTTACTAATATTCCAGGAACTACCCGTGATGTATTACATAATAATATATATATAAACGGTATATCTTGTGAATTATTAGATACTGCAGGATTACGTGCAAGTAACGATGTTATTGAAAAAATAGGTATAAAGTTAGCAAAAAAGAATATTTACTGTTCTGATCATATTTTGTTTGTATTAGATATTACTCATGATAGTCATGTTAATAATCAAATGATATTGAATAGTATACATAATTTACAGAAAAATCAAAATATTACATTTATTTTTAACAAAATAGATCTTGTTGATCAAATACCGCAAGTAAAAATTATATATGAAAAATTTTTGTGTTTTTATTTGTCAGTAAAAAATAGACGGGGGGTAAATTTACTCCATAATAGACTTAAAAAGATATCTAGTATTTCAAATAATACTGAAGGTATTTTTTTAGCACGACGTAGACATATAGAAGGATTAGAAAAGGCGTTAAAATATTTAATGATTGGTAAAACGGATTGGTTAGAAAATGAAAATATTGAATTGTTATCTGATAATATACGTTTAGCAATGCAAAGTTTATCTATAATCACAGGAAAATTTAGTAATGATGATTTGTTAAATAAAATTTTTTCTGAGTTTTGTATTGGCAAATAAAATATTTTTTATAAAATATTAATTTTACCAAAATAATTTGCCCGAAGGCGGAATTGAACCACCGACACGGGGATTTTCAGTCCCCTGCTCTACCAACTGAGCTATTCGGGCATTAAAATTATTAAACATCAAAATATTTATTTTGTCAATGATTTTATTAAATAAAAATTTTTATTTATTTATAAAATATTACTAATATTTGTGTATTCAACAATTTGTATATTTAATTTCTTTAAAATACTCGAATATATTTAAAAATATTTACAAATATTTATGATTATTTTATAATTATTTTAATAGATAAAAATTGATTTTTATCGTTATTTATTAAATTTAATAAAAATAATAATTAAATAAAAATTTAAATAAACCCCTTGAAATTCTTTATTGAGATCCATATATTCTTTATATATAAGAGTACATTAAAAAAATACTGACAGTTACGTTATTTTTGTAAAAATGTATTTTATTTATTAAAGAGGATTAAAATATGAAACTTCGTCCATTGCATGATAGGGTAATTATTAAACGTAATGAAGCCGAATTAAAATCTGCTGGTGGTATTGTATTAACTGGATCTGCAGCTGGAAAATCTACTCGCGGAGTAGTAATTGCGGTAGGAAAAGGTCGAATTTTAGATAATGGTAATATTAAAAAATTAGATGTTAAAGTTGGTGATGTCATTATATTTAATGAAGGTTATGGAGCAAAAACTGAAAACATTAATAATGAAGAAGTTTTAATTCTTACTGAAAGTGATATTCTTGCAATTGTAGAAGAATAATATAATTAATTAACAAACTAATAATTTTAAATTTTGAGGACATTTCAAATGGCAGCAAAAGATGTAAAATTTGGTAATGAAGCTCGAATTAAAATGCTTCGCGGAGTTAATGTTTTAGCTGATGCGGTGAAGGTAACATTAGGTCCTAAAGGAAGAAATGTTGTCTTAGATAAATCTTTTGGACCTCCAAGTATCACAAAAGATGGTGTATCAGTAGCACGAGAAATTGAATTAGAAGATAAATTTGAAAATATGGGCGCTCAAATGGTTAAAGAAGTTGCATCAAAGGCAAATGATGCAGCGGGTGATGGAACCACGACAGCAACTTTATTAGCACAATCTATAGTAAATGAGGGTTTAAAAGCAGTAGCTGCTGGTATGAATCCTATGGATTTAAAACGTGGAATTGATAAAGCTGTTATTCATGCTGTTGATGAATTAAAAAAAATATCAGTTCCTTGTGCAGATTCAAAAGCAATTACACAAGTAGGTACTATTTCTGCTAATGCAGATGAAAAAGTAGGTAGCTTAATAGCTGAAGCAATGGAAAAAGTAGGAAATGATGGAGTTATTACGGTTGAAGAAGGTACAGGCTTACAAAATGAATTAGAAGTAGTAAAAGGTATGCAATTTGATAGAGGATATTTATCTCCATATTTTATCAATAAACCAGATACTGGATTAGTAGAATTAGATAATCCGTATATATTAATGGCAGATAAAAAAATATCTAATATTCGTGAATTGTTACCAATTTTGGAGTCAGTGGCTAAATCAAGTAAACCATTATTAATTATCGCAGAAGATTTAGAAGGTGAAGCATTAGCAACTTTAGTTGTAAACTCTATGAGAGGTATTGTTAAAGTATCAGCAGTCAAAGCACCTGGTTTTGGTGATCGTCGTAAAGCAATGTTACAAGATATTTCTATTCTTACAGGTGGTTCTGTTATATCCGAAGAATTAGCTATGGAATTAGAAAAATCTTCTTTAGAAGATTTAGGTCAAGCAAAACGTGTAGTTATTAGTAAAGATGCAACTACTATTATTGGCGGTAATGGTAACAAGAATAATATTAAAGGTCGTATTAATCAAATTAGACAAGAAATTAATGAAGCAACTTCTGATTATGATAAAGAAAAGTTAAATGAACGTTTAGCTAAATTATCTGGTGGTGTAGCAGTATTAAAAGTAGGAGCAGCTACCGAAGTTGAAATGAAAGAAAAAAAAGCTCGTGTTGAAGACGCATTACATGCAACAAGAGCTGCGGTAGAAGAAGGAGTAGTACCAGGCGGAGGAGTAGCATTAGTTCGAGTAGCAGAAACAATTTCTCGTATTAATGGTCAAAATGAAGATCAAAATGTTGGAATACGAGTAGCATTACGTGCTATGGAAGCTCCTTTACGCCAAATTGTTGCAAATTCTGGCGAAGAACCGTCTGTAGTAACTAATAATGTAAAAGATGGACATGGTAATTATGGTTATAATGCGGCTACTGATGAATATGGAGATATGATATCTTTTGGAATTTTAGATCCTACTAAAGTTACTCGATCTGCATTACAGTATGCAGCGTCTGTTGCAGGATTAATGATTACTACAGAATGTATGGTAACAGATCTTCCCAAAGATGAAAAATCTTCCTCTGATTTAAGCACTCCTCCAGGCGGCGGAATGGGTGGTGGAATGGGTGGCATGATGTAGTTGTTATTTTTTAATTTTATTTAAAATAAAATATTACTATTATAGAAATAATAAATTATGTTACTTTTGATAGATTAATAGTCTCCTTGTTCTCTAGAATGATAACTATGTGAGAACAAGGGATTATATTTATTGTTGAGATATATATTATGACAGCTTATAGCGGTAACTCTTTAAAAGCAGGAGTAAAAATTTTATTAAATAACGATCCGTGTGAAATTCAATTTAGTGAATTTATTAAACCAGGCAAAGGACAAGCTTTTGTTAGGATTAAATTAAAGCAACTTTTAACAGGAAAATTGTTAAATAAAACTGTTAAAGCGACTGATATTTTTTATTCAACAAATGTTATAGAAATTAATGCAGTATATTTATATACTAATCAATCTGTTTGGGTATTTATGAATCAAGAAAATTTTGAACATATTCATGTATCACATAAATTTTTATTTAGTTCCGAAAAATGGTTAACAAATTTATCTAAATGTAGAATTACTTTATGGAATAATTCACCTATTGCTGTTCATATAGATAATTTTGTACATTTACAAGTACAAGAGACAGATATTGTAGTGAAAGGCGACACCATTAATTCATCCACTAAATTGGTGACTGTAGAGACTGGAGCTATTGTACGTGTACCTTTATTTATTAAAAAAGGAGATACTATTAAAATAGATACACGTAACGGAAAATATATTTCTCGCGTGACTAGTTGATTAAAATATATTATCAATATTTTTAATATTTATTTATTGCCGTGTATATTTTTACGATAACTTTCCCATTCAAATGTCAACCATAAGCTATTACCCAAGCACATTCTATCAACTACTCGTTCTCCTAATAAATTTTTTAGTTGTTGATGATTTAAATTAGATAACATTCCAGTAGATTTTTTTGATGAAGAACGTCTATCTATGACTTGATTAATGATCATTTTTTCGTATCTAGATTCTATTTGCATACCAATTTCATCAATTATAAGTAAATCTACTGTACTTAAATTTTGTAATAATTTTTCTTCAGTTATTTTTGTCAATGATCGATTAAAAGTACTTTTTATAGTAGACATTAAGTCTGCTACTGTAATTATTAATATATTATATCCTTGTAAAATCAAATAATTACCAATAGCTGAAGCTAAGTGATTTTTTCCAGTTCCCGGTCGTCCTGAAAATATAAAACTTGCAATATTATTTTTAAAATTTTCTGCATATTTACGTGCTGCATAAAGAACTTTTCTATGTCCTTCATGATTAATATGGTAGTTATTAAAAGAACAATTTACATATAATTCTTTTATTCCTGATCGACCTAATGTTCTTTTTATTTTCATGACTTTGTTTTTACGTATAATAGATTCAGAATATTTCTTTCCTTGTTCTTGATTCCATATAAGTAGTTCTTTATCGTTATAAAATTTTGGTTGTATATATGCCGGCATTATTTTTTTTAATTTTGTTAAAAAATCAGTTATTTTGTATTGTTTTTTTTTCATAATTATTTTTATTGATAAAATATTTATAAAAATTATATTAAAGTTGTTTGTGCATCTTTATTTGTATGTATTTATAATTAACAATTTTTAACTATAAATATAAAAAATAAAAATATGTAGATATATTGCAAACATTTATAGATTGTGTACAATAGATTTATTATAGTTTATATAATAAATAAATTTATTTAATTTGTATTAAAATATATATATTAATATTTTTTTTAAACAATACTTATTTTATATTAATATTGATTTATAAAATAATGAAAGCGATACAATTCCAATATTTTTTTTTTTAATTAATTTCCAATTATCAGGTATATATATATTATCATCAATATGCTCAATATATATAATTGAATTATTATGAGTCCAATTATATTGTTCTAAATATTTTATGGATATATTGAGCAATAACTTATTATTAAACGGTGGATCTAAATATATAATATCAAACGGTTTACCGTTTTTTCTTAACCATTTTATTGTATTTACGTGAATAACGGATATATTATTAATTGAAAAAATTTGTATTGTTTTTATTAATTTGTTCACCAAAATATAATTTTTTTCTAATGCTATTACTGATTGTGCTAATCGAGATACTGATTCTATACTCAAATTTCCGCTACCTGAAAAACAATCTAAACATATAGAATCTTTTATATAATTTTGTAACCAATTAAATAATACTTGTTTAACACAATTTCTAGTGGGTCGTACATTTGTTTTAGTTACTGAATGTAATATTCGATTTTTTAAAAATCCTCCAGTAACACGAATTTTTTTTCGTTTATTCTTTTTAGTTTTCATGTTTATAAATTGATTATGGAATTTTAGTATATAAAATATTATAAAACATAATATAGTAAAAACTCGAGGTTTTATATGTTTAATAAAAAAAAAATTTTTTTTCTGCATTAAATTTTTTTTCTAAAAATAAAAAAAAAATTGATATCATTAAAAATGATAATACAAATGTTTTATCTAAATCTACGAAAAATACTTCTAAAAAACCAGTTTTTTCTTTTTTAAGTAATTACGCGAATATTGCAAAAAATTTTTTTATTAATAAAATTAATAGTATTTTTTCCAATAAAACAATTGATAAACATATTTTTAAAGAATTAAAAAATTTATTATTATTATCTGATTTTGGAGTTGTTGCTACTGAAAAGATTTTATATACGTTTAAAAAAAATATTCTTAAAAAGAATATTTCGGATACTAAAGTAGCTATTATATATTTTAAAACTCTATTATTAAAGATGTTAACAACTTCACAAAAATTTGAGTATTGTTGTTTTGAAGAAATTCCGTTTGTTATTCTTATTGTTGGAGTAAATGGTGTAGGTAAAACTACTACTGCTGTGAAATTAGCATATTTTTATAAACAACTTGGTCATTCAGTGCTTTTGGCTGCAGGGGATACATTTCGATCTGCTGCTGTAGATCAATTAGTAGAATTGGGATTAACGTATGATATTCCGGTATTTTCAAAGCCAATAGGATCCGATTCTGCTTCAGTAGTATTTGATGCAGTTAATTTAGCAATAAAACAAGAAAAAAAAATTTTAATTATTGATACAGCGGGTCGTTTACATAATAAAAATCATTTAATTCAAGAATTACAAAAAATTAATCGAGTAATTAAAAAATGTTTACCTATTGCGCCTCAGGAAATTTTTTTAATATTAGATGCAGGAATTGGTCAAAATTCTATACAACAAGCTAAAATTTTTTCTTCTCATA
Source organism: Buchnera aphidicola (Cinara kochiana kochiana) (assembly GCF_900698905.1). Classification (NCBI taxonomy): domain Bacteria; kingdom Pseudomonadati; phylum Pseudomonadota; class Gammaproteobacteria; order Enterobacterales; family Erwiniaceae; genus Buchnera; species Buchnera aphidicola. The sequence goes on from NZ_LR217707.1 coordinate 15,632, forward strand.
TAAAGATTACTGGATCTATTGTAACTAAATTAGATGGAACAGCTAAAGGGGGTATAATTTTTTCTATTGTTAACGAATTAATGATCCCTGTTCGTTATATTGGTGTAGGAGAAAAAATAAAAGATTTGCAATTATTTAATCAAAAAAAGTTTATTGATGGTTTTTTTAATATTAAGTTATAGACTATAATTAGTAATTTACTAATTGATAAATTTATAAGAATAAATAGTACATATTTTAATTTTGGGATAAAATGAAAAAAATAAAAAATCAAATTAATCCAGTTAATTTTTTTAATATTGGTAGTTTAGACGCATATATTCGGATGGCAAATTCTTTTTCTATTTTATCACCAAAAAAAGAAAGATTTCTTGCAAATAAAATATATTTTTATAGCGATATAGAGTCAGCAAAATTATTAATTTTATCTAATTTACGTTTTGTCATTCTTGTTGCAAGAAATTATTCAGGGTATGGTTTACCTCAAGCAGATTTAGTTCAAGAAGGAAATATTGGATTAATGAAAGCGATTAGACGATTTAATCCTAATATTAATGTTCGCTTAATTTCTTTTGCTGTACATTGGATAAAATCTGAAATTCATGAGTATGTTTTGAAAAATTGGCGTATAGTAAAAGTTGCAACAACTAAAGCTCAGCGAAAATTATTTTTTAATTTAAGAAAATCAAAAAAACGATTAGGTTGGTTTAATCGTCATGAAATAGATATTGTAGCACGTGAGTTAGGAGTTAGTCAGCAGGAAGTAACAGAAATGGAAGCTCGAATGTCAGCTCAGGATATTACATTAGATATTACGGCGCCAGATTCTCAATCTGAATATACTATAAGTAATATACGAGCATCTTTTTTTTTAGAAGACAAAAAGTCAAATTTTGCAGTACAGATAGAACAAGATGATTGGGCATCACATGCCACTAATAAATTAAGTAATGCGTTACTAGTATTAGACGAGCGAAGTCAACAAATTATTAAGAGACGTTGGTTAGATCAAGATAATTCTAAAATTACTTTACAAGCAATTGCTCGAGATTACGGTATTTCAGCAGAACGAGTAAGGCAATTAGAAAAAAATGCTATGAAAAAATTAAAAATAGCAATTGAAGCATAATAATTTTATAAATTTTTTATTAATTATTTAATTATTTAATTATTGATTTTTAAAAATTATTTTTTATTAAAATATAATTTTTTTAATTTTATGTCTAAAAATTAGCTAGCATTATTTTAAATATATTTATGTTATCTTTTATATCTAAATTAAATTAAATAGTTATTTAATGACATTAATATTTTTCTTAAATATAGCAATTTATTTTTTAAATTTGTGATAAATAAAAAATAATATTATTATTCATTTGTATAAATAAAAATAAATTCTTAGATAAATTTTATTTATATTTGCATGTTGTGTATGAGATGAATTATATATTTTATATATAATTAAATTAATTTTTCTGATATATTAAATGTATTTATTTAATTAAATTGTATATATCATTTTAATTTATTAATTTATCTCATAAATGATAATAATTATGCTTGACGATTATCATCATTAATTTTTATTTTTAAAATATTATTATTAATATAAATGTAATAGGAAAATTTATATATGGCTATAAAAAATCATATACTAGGATTTCCTAGAATTGGTTTGCATCGTGAATTAAAATTTGCTTTAGAAAGTTATTGGTCAAAAAAAATTACATTAAATGACTTATTAGCTGTTGGTAAAAAAATTAGATATAGCAATTGGAAATACCAAGCCGATAGTGGTTTAGATTATGTAACAGTAGGTGATTTTGCATGGTATGATCACGTTTTAAACATTAGTATGATGATTAATAATATTCCAGAAAGACATCAAATTAATGAACAAAAAATAAATTTAGATACTTTATTTAGAGTTGCTCGGGGATCTAGGTTAGTTAATAAAAACTGTTCAGCATCTGAAATGACAAAATGGTTTAATACAAATTATCATTATATTGTACCTGAATTTACACTTGATCAAAAATTTTGCTTTTCTTGGAAACAAATTATTGAAGAAACTGACGAAGCATTAGCGTTAGGTTATACTGTAAAACCAGTTTTATTAGGTCCTCTTACTTATATTTGGTTAGGAAAAGTAAAAGGAATTAATTTTAATAAATTAGATCTTTTAGAAAGAATAATTCCTATTTATCAAGAAGTTTTAGCAGAGTTATCTAAAAGAAAAATTGAATGGATTCAGATCGATGAACCTATTTTGGTTTTAGATATCTCAAAAGAATGGAAACAAGCGTTTATTAAAACATACCAACAAATACACATTGTTAATACAGCAAAAATTTTATTATCTACATATTTTGGCGATATACATCATAACTTAGATATAGTTAATATATTATCAATTGATGGTTTACATATTGATTTAATTGCTGGAAAATATGATTTATCTCAATTACATAATTATTTTAATAAAAAATATTTGTTATCTTTAGGTGTTATTAATGGTCGTAATATTTGGAAATCTGATTTATTGACATGGTTTACTAAATTAAAATCTTTTATGAAATTTAGAAATGTTTTTTGGATTAGTACATCTTGTTCTTTATTGCATGTTCCGTTAGATTTGTCATTAGAGGATAATTTAACAGATTTTGTAAAATCTTGGTTTTCATTTGGTATGCAAAAATGTTTGGAATTATCTATTTTATCACGTGTTTTGAATGGAAAATTAGATATAGAAGAAATATATCATTGGATTAAACCAATTAATGCATATAAATCATCCAATATTGTTAATAATATTGTAGTACAAAATCGTTTGTTACAAATTTCTTCTGATCACATGAAGAGAAAAAATAGTTTTTTTGTTCGTTCTAAGGTTCAAAAATTAAACTTAAATTTACCTATATTACCAACAACTACTATTGGTTCTTTTCCACAAACATCAGATATTAGGAAATTACGTTTAGATTATAAAAACAAAAAAATTAGTCAATTAGATTATGAAGATTCAATTAAAGAGTATATTAAAAATAATATTATTCAACAAGAAAAATTAGGTTTGGATGTTTTAGTTCACGGAGAACCGGAACGAAATGATATGGTAGAATATTTTAGTGAATATTTGGAAGGTTTCGTTTTTACACAATACGGATGGGTTCAAAGTTATGGTTCACGTTGTGTTAAACCGCCAATTATTGTAGGAGATATTAGTCGAATTACTCCAATTACAGTGATGTGGTCTAAGTTTGCTCAAAAATTGACTAAAAAACCGATCAAGGCAATGTTAACCGGACCGGTAACAATTTTATGTTGGTCATTTCCTCGTGAAGATATTTCTAAAGAAAATATTGCTAAGCAAATTGCTTTAGCTTTAAGGGATGAAGTGTTAGATTTAGAACATGCCGGAATTAATATTATCCAAATTGACGAGCCTGCTTTACGGGAAGGATTACCGTTAAGAAAAAATAATTGGAACGATTATTTATCTTGGGCTGTTAAATCTTTTCAATTATGTTCCTCAGGTGTAAAAGATAAAACACAAATTCATACTCATATGTGTTATTGTGAGTTTAATGATATTATGTCAGCTATAGTAGATTTGGATGTTGATGTTATTACTGTTGAAACATCTCGTTCAGATATGGAGTTATTGGAATTTTTTAAAAACTTTAAATATCCCAATGATATTGGGCCTGGAGTATATGATATTCATTCTCCAAATATTCCGACTATTAATTGGATTGAACAATTATTAATGAAAGCTATCGAATATATTCCAATACAACAGTTGTGGGTAAATCCTGATTGTGGTTTAAAAACACGTACTTGGATGGAAACATCATTGGCTTTGCAAAATATGATACAGGCTACTATTAATGTTCGAAAAAAAATTCTAACGAAATAAATATAAATTTTTATTCCACTTCATGCAATCTCATTCAATTTTGATTGTATTTAGTGGTAATAATATTTTGATTTTATTGACGTAATAATTTGTTAAATGTTAAATAATATATTTATATGTAAATATATAAAAATTATTGTTGTTAATTAAAAATTTTATATTTTACAGATGTTTATGAATAATTTTTTATATGTCTATATAGATAGATATGTATATCGAGCTGTTGATTAAATCAGCTCGAATGATATATTTATATATTGTTATTAATATTTTTAGTAGAATTTAATAATTCAGATAAATTTGCCGCCGCTTCTTCTACGCTAATAGATGTTTTATCGTTTTTTTTATTTGATAGATTTTTAGTTCTATTTTTTAATCGTTGTCTATGATATTGATATCCCGTTCCGGCCGGAATTAATCTACCAACAATAACATTTTCTTTTAATCCACGTAATTTGTCCTTTTTTCCTGCTACTGCTGATTCTGTCAATACACGAGTAGTTTCTTGAAACGATGCAGCTGAAATAAATGATTCTGTTGCTAAAGATGCTTTAGTTATACCTAATAAATCTCTAGAAAATTTTGCTATTTTCTTTTTATTTTTTTTTAATTTTTTATTTTCTAGTATAATACGAGAGTACTCTATTTGTTCTCCTATTAAAAAATTAGAATCTCCGGAATTTGTTATTGTTGCTTTTCTTAACATTTGTCTAATAATGACTTCAATATGTTTGTTATTTATTTTTACACCTTGTAGTCGATAAACTTCTTGAACTTCGTTCACAATATAGTTGGTAACAGCTTGTACACCTCTTAATCTTAAGATATCATGCGGAGATTCTGGACCATCAGAAATAATATCTCCTTTTTCTACTCTTTCTCCTTCAAATACATTAAGCTGTCTCCATTTTGGGATCATTTCTTCATAAGCATGATCTTCATTAGGTGGTGTAAGAATTAGTCTTCTTTTTCCTTTTGTTTCTTTGCCGAATGAAATAATTCCATTAATTTCTGCTAATATAGCTAATTCTTTAGGTTTTCTAGCTTCAAATAAATCAGCAACTCTTGGCAAACCACCGGTAATATCCTTAGTTCCGACTGATTCTTGAGGTACACGAGCTAATGTATCTCCTGAAGATATTTTTATTCCGTTATCTAATTGCACAATAGATTTACCGGGTAAAAAATATTGAGCAGGCATATCAGTACCAGGTATAAATATATCTGAACCATTTTTATCAATAATTTTTAAAGCGGGTTTTAAATCTTTTCCTTGTATATTTCTTTCAGATATATCTAGAATTATTATAGAAGATAAACCAGTTAATTCATCAGTTTGTTTGGTAATACTTTGTCCATCAATCATATCAATGAATTGAATATATCCACTTACTTCGGTAATTACTGGAATAGTATGAGGATCCCATCGAGCAATTATTTCTCCAGCGTTAATTTTTTCTCCTTCCCCTTTAGTTAGTATAGATCCATAAGGTATTTTGTAACTTTCTTGTGTTTTTCCAGACTTACTTAACATTTTTAATTCGACATTTCTAGAAATGATAACAATTTTACCGTTAGAATTAATAACAGATTTGGCTTGATTTAAATGAATACGTCCATTTTTTCGAACTTGAATACTAGATTCAGATGCTGCTTTAGAAGCAGCGCCTCCAATATGAAATGTACGCATTGTTAATTGTGTACCGGGCTCACCAATAGATTGAGCGGCAATAACACCTATTGCTTCGCCTTTATTTACTAATGTTCCACGAGCTAAATCACGTCCATAACAGTATGCACATACTCCAAATGTTGTTTCGCAGTGTACTACAGATCTTACTTTAATTGTGTCAATAGAATTATTTTCTAAAATACTACACCATTTTTCATTTAATAAAGTATCTTTAGGTATCATGATTTTTTGAGAATCAATGAAAAATATATTTTCAGTAGTTATGCGCCCTAATACTCTTTCTCTCAGAGGTTCTTTAACATCTCCTCCTTCAATTAAAGCGCTCATTGAAATACCTTTGTGAGTCTTACAATTAGTTTTGGTGATTACTAAATCTTGAGCTACATCTACTAATCGTCTAGTGAGATAACCGGAATTAGCTGTTTTTAATGCAGTATCAGCTAATCCTTTTCTAGCACCATGTGTAGAAATGAAGTATTGTAATACGTTTAATCCTTCTCTAAAATTTGCTGTTATTGGTGTTTCTATAATAGATCCATCAGGTTTAGCCATTAATCCTCGCATTCCAGCTAGTTGTCTGATTTGTGCGGCAGAACCTCTAGCCCCAGAATCTGCCATAATAAATATATTATTAAAAGATTTCTGAATTATTGTTTTTTTATTTATATCGTGTAAAATTTCATGAGATAAATTTTTCATCATGGCATCAGCGATATTATCATTTGCAACAGCCCAAATATCTATTACTTTATTATATCGTTCACTTGCAGTGACTAATCCTGTTTGAAATTGTTTATGTATTTCGGAAACTTCTTTTTCAGCTTTTATTATGATTTTTGTTTTTTCTGGTGGTATGATAATATCATTAATTCCTACAGATACACCGGATTTGGCCGCATACGAGAATCCCATATACATAATCTGATCAGCTAATTTTACAGTTTCCTTTAAACCTAAATTTCTATAACAAATATTTAAAATTTTAGAAATATCTGCTTTTTTTAAAGTTTTATTAACTATATTAAATGGTAATCCACGGGGTATTATAGTCCATAAAATGGCTCTACCAATAGTAGTTTTTTTAATTTTTTGTTGTTTTTTGAAATTATCGTGATTATCTTTGATATATTCGCGTATGCGAATTCTTACAATTGAATGTAAATCGGCAGCTCCTAGTATATACATGCGCTCAGCTTCTTTGGGAGAATCTAATAACATGTTAGCACCTTTTCCATATTTTTTTTTTCTGGTCATATAATATATACCTAAAATTACATCTTGAGATGGAACAATAATTGGTTCGCCATTAGCAGGAGATAGTATATTTTTAGTTGACATCATTAATAATCGAGCTTCTTTTTGAGCAGATTTTGTTAAAGGAATGTGAATTGCCATTTGATCACCATCAAAATCAGCATTATATGCTGCGCATACTAGTGGATGCAATTGTATAGCTTTACCTTCAATTAAAATTGGTTCAAATGCTTGTATTCCTAATCGATGTAATGTCGGTGCACGATTCAATAAAATTGGATGTTTACAAATAATTTCTGCAAGTATATCCCAGACAATAGATTCTTCTTTTTCTACCATTTTTTTTGCAGATTTGATAGTGGTAGCAAGATTTCTTTGTTCTAATTTACCATATATAAATGGTTTAAATAATTCCAAAGCCATTTTTTTAGGTATACCACATTGATTTAAATGTAAATATGGTCCTACCGTAATAACTGATCGACCAGAATAATCAACTCGTTTACCCAATAAATTTTGTCTAAATCTACCTTGTTTTCCTTTAATCATATCAGCTAAAGATTTTAAAGGTCTTTTGTTAGACCCAGTAATAGATCGTCCGCGTCTACCATTATCTAGTAATGCATCAATAGCTTCTTGTAACATTCTTTTTTCATTCTTAACAATTATATCAGGAGCTGAAAGTTCTAATAAACGTTTTAATCTATTATTTCGATTAATCACTCTTCTATATAAATCATTTAAATCTGAAGTTGCAAATCTTCCTCCATCTAATGGAACAAGTGGTCGAAGATCGGGAGGTAATATGGGTAGTACAGTTAAAATCATCCATTCCGGTTTATTTTTTGATATTAATAACGATTCAATAAGTTTAATTCGTTTTGTAATTTTTTTTTTCTTTGTTTCTGAATTAGTTTGAGATATTTCATTTTTTAATGTTATACATATATTTTTTAAATCCATTTTTTTTAAAATTTGCTGTATAGCTTCTGCGCCCATTTTTGCTTCAAAATCGTCACCAAATTCATCAATTGCTTGTACATATTGATCTTCTGTTAATATTTGGTATTTTTCTAAATTTGTCATGCCGGATTCTATTACAATATATGATTCAAAATATAGTACTCGCTCTATATCTCTCAAAGGAATATTTATTAATAATCCAATTCTTGATGGTAATGATTTTAAAAACCATATATGTGCTATAGGCGCTGCTAATTCGATGTGACCCATTCTTTCTCTGCGAACTTTGCTTTGGGTAACTTCAACACCACATTTTTCACATACAACCCCTCTATGTTTTAAGCGTTTATATTTTCCACATAAACATTCGTAATCTTTTATCGGTCCAAATATACGCGCGCAAAATAATCCATCACGTTCAGGTTTAAATGTTCGGTAATTTATAGTTTCAGGTTTTTTAACTTCTCCAAAAGACCAAGATCGTATTATTTCAGGAGATGCTAATGAAATTTGAATAGAATCAAATTCTTCAATTTTAGTTTTTTTTTTAAAAAATCTTAATATATCTTTCATAAATTGTTTCTTATAAATATATAGATAATTAGTAAAATAAGATGAAATAACAAGATTAATATTGATAATGTGGTATTTTAAGGTGAAATGTTTGGTGTTTATTCATTATTTAAATCAATATTAATACCTAATGAACGTATTTCTTTTATTAATACATTGAATGATTCTGGCATACCTGGTTCCATTTTATATTTTCCACTAACTATATTTTTATACATTTTTGTTCTTCCAGTTACGTCATCAGATTTTACTGTTAACATTTCTTGTAATGTATGTGAGGCTCCGTATGCTTCTAACGCCCATACCTCCATTTCTCCAAATCTTTGTCCTCCAAATTGAGCTTTTCCTCCTAATGGTTGTTGAGTGATTAAACTGTATGATCCGGTTGATCTTGCGTGCATTTTATCGTCAACTAAATGATTTAGTTTAAACATATACATATATCCTACTGTAACTTTTCTTTCAAATTTTTCTCCAGTTCGTCCATCAAATAGAGTAATTTGTCCTGAAGTAGAAAAATTACCTATTTCTAATAATTCTTTCATTTCTCGTTCATTAACCCCATCAAATACTGGTGTAGCGATTGGCATACCGTTTCTTAAGTTATGTGCTAGTTGTAATATTTCTTCATCAGAAAAATTATTTAAGTTAACTATTTGGTACGGTTCATCTCCAAGATTGTATACTTTTTGTAAAAATTGACGAATTTTAAGTATTTTTTTATGATTTTTTAACATTTTATTAATAACGTTCCCGATTCCCTTTGCTGCTAAACCTAAATGTGTTTCGAGAATTTGACCTAAATTCATACGTGATGGTACGCCTAATGGATTTAGTACTATATCTATTGGTATTCCTTCATTATCATAAGGCATGTCTTCAATAGGATTTATTTTTGATACCACGCCTTTATTACCATGTCTTCCTGCCATTTTATCGCCAGGCTGTATTTTTCTTTTTACTGCTAGATAAACTTTTATTATTTTTAAAATTCCTGGTGATAATTCATCACCTTGTTGTATTTTTTGATTTTTTTCTTTTATTTTTTTTGTAAACCTATTTTTTAATTGTAAATATTCTGTTTCTAAATTATTAATTTTATTATTTATTTCTACAGAATATTGAATATTTTCATTAAAATAATCGTCTAATGAAGTTATATTTAGATTGTGTTCTGGTATATGTGCTTGCATTAATATTTTTTTTATTCGATAAATTAAATTGTCTTCAAAAATTTTTAATTCTTCTGTTAGATCTTTTTTAGATTTTTTTAATAACATTTCTTCTATTTCTAAAGTACGTTGATCTTTTTTTACTCCATCTCGAGTAAATATCTGTACATCAATTACAGTTCCATGCATACCATTTGGTACTCGTAATGACGAATCTTTTACATCTGAAGCTTTTTCACCAAAAATAGCTCTTAATAATTTTTCTTCTGGAGTTAATTGGGTTTCACCTTTAGGAGTAACTTTTCCAACTAATACATCTCCGCTAGATACATCAGCGCCTATATAAATAATACCTGATGCATCTAGTTTTGATAATGCTACTTCTCCTATGTTTGGTATATCGGCAGTTATTTCTTCAATACCGAGTTTGGTATCACGACATACACAAGATAGTTCTTGAATGTGAATGGTTGTAAATCTGTCATCTTTTACTACTTTTTCAGAAATAAGAATAGAATCTTCAAAATTATATCCATTCCAAGGCATAAAAGCTACACGCATATTCTGCCCTAATGCTAATTCTCCTAAGTCAGTAGAAGGTCCATCTGCTAAAACATCACCTTTTTTAATTGAATCGTTAATATTAACGCAAGGTATTTGATTAATACAAGTATTTTGATTAGATCGAATATATTTTTTTAATTTATATATATCTAAACCAGATTGACCGGAATTTATATTAGATTCATTAACATTTACAATAATTTTAGAAGCATCTACATATTGAATCGTTCCACTTCGTTTGGCTATAACAGTAACTCCTGAATCTATTGCTACTACTCTTTCCATGCCTGTTCCTACAAGTGGTTTTTCTGATTTTATTGTAGGAACAGCTTGTCTTTGCATATTGGCACCCATGAGTGCACGATTAGCATCATTATGTTCTAGGAACGGTATTAACGATGCTCCCACTGAAACTATTTGTTGAGTTGATATATCCATATATTGTACTTGTATATTTTTAAATAAACCAAATTCTCCATTGTATCGACATGTAACTAAATTTTCTATAAATTGCCCATTTTTATTGATTTTTACGTTAGCTTGTGCAATAATAAAATTACCTTCTTCAATAGCAGATAGATATTGTATATCTGCTGTAACAGTTCCATTTAATATTTTTCTATATGGTGTTTCTAAAAATCCATATTGATTTGTTCTAGCGTATATCGATAATGAATTAATTAAACCAATATTTGGTCCTTCTGGTGTTTCTACTGGACATACTCTTCCGTAATGTGTAGGATGTACATCTCTGACTTCAAAACCTGCTCGTTCTCTTGTTAATCCTCCTATTCCTAATGCAGAAATTCTACGTTTATGTGTAATTTCTGATAATGGATTATTTTGATCCATGAATTGAGATAATTGACTAGATCCGAAGAATTCTTTAATTGCTGAAGAAATAGGTTTAGCATTGATGATGTCTTGGGGCATGAGTGTTTCTAAATCACTTAAAGACAATCTTTCTCGTACAGCTCGTTCTACACGAATTAACCCTATTCTAAATTGGTTTTCAACCATTTCTCCAACTGATCGTACACGACGATTTCCTAAATGATCTATATCATCTGTTTCGCCTTTTCCATTTCGGATATTGATTAATCGTTTTATTACATCAATTATATCTTTTTTATTTAATATTCCAGATCCGTTTGAATCATTACGATTTAATGATTTATTGAATTTCATTCTTCCGACAGGAGATAAATCATATTTTTCTTTAGAAAAAAAAAGACTATTAAATAAATTTTCAGTAGATTCTCTTGTTGGTGGTTCTCCAGGTCGCATTATTTTATATATTTCGATTAATGCAGTATATCGATCTTTAGTAGGATCAATTTGTAAAGTATTTGAAATATAGGGCCCGTGATCAAGATCGTTAGTAAATAATACAGATATTTTTTTGTAGTTAAGTTTTTTTATTTTTTTAAAATCTTCTTTTGTTAATTTAGTATTTGCGGTAATAAGTGTGAGTCCTGTATTTGGATCGATATAGTTTTTGCTAACTGTTTTTCCGTAAATATATCTATTTGGTACGTTGATAGACGTAATTTTATTTTTTATTAATATATTTATATGTTGGATAGTTATTCTTTTTCCTTTTTTAACATATATTTTTTTGTTTTTCTTTATATCAAATGATATTATTTCTCCATATAGTCGTTGTGGAACTAGGTCCATAGTGAGAATATTTTTGTTAATTCGAAATATATTATGTTTAAAAAATATTTTTAAAATTTTTTCAGTACTAAAATTTAAAGCGTGTAATATAACTGTAATTGGCATTTTTCTTCGACGATCTATTCGTGCAAATAAATAATCTTTAGTATCAAACTCAAAATCTAGCCAAGATCCGCGATATGGTATGATTCTTGCATTGTATAGTATTTTTCCTGACGAATGCGATTTTCCTTTATCGCTATCAAAAAATACACCAGGACTTCTATGTAATTGGGATACAACTACTCGTTCTGTACCATTAATAACAAATGTACCGTTATTAGTCATTAAAGGTAATTCACCCATATATACTTCTTGTTCTTTAATATATTTTACTATAGTATTTTTTGAATCTTTTTCATACACAATTAATTGTAATTTTACTCTTAATGGTACAGCATAAGTTGTACCTCTTGTTTGAGATTCTCGCACATTAAATGTTTTTTTGCCTAAAGTATAAGATACATATTGTAATTCGGCGTTTTCATTATAACTTCGGATAGGAAAAATGGATTGAAACGCAGATTCTAATCCTTGATATTTATTTTTATTAGATTGAATAAATTTTTTAAATGAATCGATTTGAATAGATAACAGATAAGGAATATCTAAAATTTTTTTTTGTTTACCAAAATTTTTTCGAATACGTTTTTTTTCAGTATGAGAGTAAACCATTAGCTCCTCAATATGTTTGTAATAATAATAATAAAAATTTTACATAAATTATTTAAAGTATAAATATTTATAAAAATAAAAATGAATTCTGAATTCATTTATTCTGATGGTATATAAATTTATTTTTATAAAATTGTATATCATGATAAGAACTGGTGACCTAATAATCACCAGTCACTCTAGTATGTTTATATATTTTTATATGCATTTTAATATTTATTTTTATATAATTTCTGCTGTAGCACCAGCATCTGTCAACATTTTATGCAAATTATCTGCGTTTTCTTTTGTTATATTTTCTTTAATAATAGTAGGAGCAGATTCAACAAGATCTTTAGATTCTTTTAATCCTAGTCCAGTAGTACTACGTATTATTTTTATAATAGAAACTTTATTAGGCCCTATAGTCATTAATTTTACATTAAAAGATACTTTTTCTTCTTTGTTAGATTCAACAGAAATTTTTTGATTATTTAGAGGAATATTGGATGTGATATCAAATTTTTTCTCTATCATTGAAACTAATTCCATAACTTCTGTTACTGACATTTTAGAAATAGTATTTAAAATTTCTTCTTTACTAATTAACATAATTATTATTCCCAAACAGTCAAAATATATGTAAAAAGGTTAAAGTTTATATTTATTTATGTGTAATATGGTTTAGTAATCTTATCAATTTCACTAATGATATTTCCTTTAATAATAATATAAATTTTATTATGGATTCTATATGTGTAGGTAGTAATGCTAAATCAAGTATTTTATTTTCTTTAAGTATTTTATTTTCATAAATTGCTGTTTTTATTTTAAATTTTTTGTTTTTTTTATTAAATTTTATAAATAATCTACTAGCGCTACCCGGATGTTTTAAAGAAAATGCTATTAACGTAGGTCCGGTTAATATTTCAATTAGTTTTTCAAAGTTTGTATTAGTTAAAGATTTTTTTAATAATGTATTTTTGATTACATAAATTTTTACATAAAATTGTACGGCTTGTTTGCGTAATTGATTTATATTGTTAACGGTAATTCCCGATGGATCTGCGGTGATTACAGATAATGATTTTTGCGCAATATCATTAATCTTTTTAATTATGTATTTTTTTTTTTTACGATGTAATGCCATGGTTTTATCCTATTTATAGTGATATTTATAAATAATTATAAAATAATTGATATTATAAATTTCAGGATAGAAGGCTTATATTTTTATGAAATATGTTTTTATTACGGGTTAGTGTTTTTACATATTTTAGAATATTTTAAAATAAAATTAAGGATATATTTTATTTTATAAAGATAAGTGATCAATGGTAATACCTGGACTCATAGTAGTGGATATATTAATTTTTTTATAATATACTCCTTTTAATTGATTTGGTTTAGATTGTTTAATATTATTATATAATGTTAAAAAATTTTCATACAATTGAATTTTAGGAAAATTTATTTTTCCAAAATTACTGTGTATAATACCATTTTTATCGTTTCGATAATTTATTTTTCCTTTTCGTGCTTCTTTTAAGGATTTTTTTATATCATTTGATATTGTTCCAAATTTTGGGTTAGGCATAATTCCTCTAGGTCCTAAAATGGGTCCTAGTTTACCAACTAAATTCATAGTTTCTGGAGATGCAATAATTAAATCGAATTTAATAGTTTGTTTTTTAATAATTATTGCTAAATCTTCCATACCTACAAAATCTGCTCCATATTTTTTGGCTATATTTATGTTTTTTCCGGTAGTAAATACTCCAATTTTTATTTTTTTTCCGGTTCCGTGAGGTAGTAATATAGATCCGCGAATATTTTGTTCGGATTTTTTAGGATTAATGTTTAAATGAAATGTTGCATCAATACTTTCTATGAAATTAGCCGGCTTCATGTCTTTTAATAATTTTATAGCTGAATTAATAGTGTATAATTTTTTTATTTTTATTTTTTTGAGATTAAATTGCATTTTTTTTGATATTTTTTTCATTTTTAATCCTGTATTATCGTGATTCCCATTGATTTGGCAGTGCCTTCAATAGTTTTAGCTATTTTATCAATGTTTGATCCGGTCATATCTATCATTTTTTGTTTTGCAATTGCGTATATTTGATTTTTTGTAATAGTCCCAATAATTTCATGTTTAGGTTTTTTAGATCCGCTTTTAATTTTTAAATATTTTTTTAATAAAATTGAAGCAGGTGGTGTTTTAATAATAAAAGTAAAAGTTTTATCAGAATATACAGTAATAATAACAGGGGTAGGAACTCCTTTTTCTAATATAGCAGTTTGTGTATTAAAATTTTTACAAAATTCCATGATATTTAACCCTTTTTGTCCTAATGCTGGACCTACGGGAGGACTAGGGTTTGCCATACCAGATAAAACTTGTAATTTTATATAAGATATAATTTTTTTATTCATTATTACACTCTTTATTAAAAAATATTCATTTTTGTATTTGTAAACATAGTAATTTATTACTATTTTTTTGTGTTTAGTATTTTTCTACTTGATTAAAACTGAGTTCAACAGGAGTAGATCGTCCGAATATTGATACAGAAACTTTTAGTCGGTTTTTTTCATAATCAACAGTTTCAACAATTCCATTAAAATCTGAAAAAGGACCATCATTAACGCGAATATTTTCACCGGGTTCAAATATTTTTTTTGGTCGTGGTTTATTGCCAATTTTTTTTAATTTTTTTAATATAATATTTATTTCACGGGTACTAATTGGTGTTGGTTTTTCGGCAGTACCACCTACAAAACCTAATACTTTTGGTAAATTTTTAATTAAATGCCAACTATCATTATTCATGATCATTTCAATTAAAATATATCCTGGAAAAAATTTAGAATCACTTTTTTTTCTTTGGCCTTTTCGAATTTCGATGACTTCCTCTGACGGAACTATGACTTGGCCGAATATATCTTGCATTTTTTTTATTGTTTTATTATTAAGTATTGACTGTGCTACTTTATTTTCAAAACCAGAAAAAGCTTGTAAAACATACCATTTTTTTTTATCTATGCACAATTTTTATAACCTCGGTGTTAGTATCCAGGATACTATACGAAGTATTAATGCATCAAATATCCATAAAAATACAGATGTTAATATGATTAATAAAAGAACTATCCCGGTTGTTTTTAATGTTTCTATATAATTGGGCCATGTGATTTGAAACAATTCTGATTTTATATCTTTTATAAAAATAATTATTTTTTTCCCGATATTTGTATAAAAGAGTAAACTAAATAGTGGTATAAAGAATATATTAAAAAATATTATTTTTATTAATTTTGTAGATTTATGAATAAAAAAAATATAGTTTACTAGTATTAGTAGTAGGATAACAGCTATACACAACCACTTTATTTTTTCAGTATAATTCATATATATTTTATATATTTTATGAATATGCATAATTATAGCGCTCTTATTAGATTGATATAGTGTATTCTAAAAATTATTTAATTATAATTATTTTTGATAATACAATTTGATTTTTTTGAATTGTTATATAATTAAGAATTAATTATTAAAGTATATGCATAATACATGTATCAATAATAAAAATATATTATCTGTTTAGATAATTAATGGTAAAGTACTTATTTTTGATTTTTTTCGAATATTTTAATAGATCATAAATAATAGAATTTTATGCTGATACCTAGATTTGAACTAGGGACCTCATCCATACCAAGGATGTGCTCTATCCGACTAAGCTATATCAGCAATATATTTGTATTTATTTATGTAATGTAAATACGGATTATTGTATATTTTAGTAGCGGTCAGCGGGAATTGAACCCGCATCATCAGCTTGGAAGGCTGAGGTAATATCCGTTATACGATGTCCGCGTTTTGGTGGGGGAAGGATTCGAACCTTCGAAGTCGATGACGTCAGATTTACAGTCTGCTCCCTTTAACCGCTCGGGAACCCCACCTCTCTTATTGTGCCGGCTACCGGAATTGAACTGGTGACCTACTGATTACAAGTCAGTTGCTCTACCTGCTGAGCTAAGCCGGCTTATTTTTTATTTTTAATAAATAAATGTAATTAAAAATAAATATTTTTTAAACATTGATATATTTAAAAAATATTTATTTTTAATTTTTAAAAAATAAATATTTTTTTATTTTTAATTATATCATATATTTTTTAAATATAAAACTATTTTAATTATTAAATTATTTTATATTATTGAAAATAATTAAATTGATATGTGATTATAGATATTGACATTATTTAATGAATTAAATGGTGTAATTTATTTTAATTATAAAAATATAATTATAATGTATAAAGATATTTTTAATATTTACTAATATATCAATTTTTTGGTATATTAGTAAATATTATAATTATTGAAAGAATGATTTTATAATTTTTTATAAATTTTAATCAAAAATATATTTTGTACGTGTAAAATTGTAAGTGCAGCAATTTTATTACTTATAAATGTTAATGAAGGCAATTTAGTATGAATCTATATTTTATAAAAGATTTTTTTCATATATTTATATGTAATTTTTTTATATTAAAATAATGTTATTATAAATGTATAACAATACCATTTTATTCGTCATAATTAGGACATATATATGATAAATATTATTCAAGATAATAACGATAAATATAATTATGAATCCTATCATTTAAAAAATAAAATTAAAATTTCTTTTGAAGTATTTCCGCCAAAAGATTTTGCTTCAGAACAACAATTATTTAATTCTATTAAATTATTAAATCAATGTCATCCAAATTTTTATTCAGTAACAAATAGCATATATTCTAAAAATCGTGATGCAACATTTTTTATTGTTGAAAAAATACGATATTTAACGCATAAAACAGTATTTGCGCATTTTACTACTATAGGATACGATGAGTCTGATATAAAGACTATTGCAACTAATTATTGGAAAAATGGAATTAAACATATACTCGCGTTACGTGGGGATTTACCTGTTCGATATACAAAAAAAATAATATATGCAAGTAATTTGATTAAATTATTAAAATCAATAAATAATTTTAAAATTTTAGTAGCGGCATATCCTGAATTACATCCTGAATCTAGTAATTTACAAGAAGATTTAAATAATTTAAAACATAAAATTGATTTGGGCGCTGAGAAAGCCGTTACACAGTTTTTTTTTAGCGTAGATAAATTTTTAAAATTTCGTGATAATTGCGCAGATATGGGTTTATCGGTATCTTTAATACCCGGCATATTACCAATTGTAAATATTAATCAATTAAAAAAATTTTCTGATATGACGAATGTTTATATTCCTCAATGGATTTTTGATGAATTCTATAAATGTGAAGATAATTTTGACAAGTGTACTGCTTTAAGTGTTAATATTGCTGTAAATTTAATTCTTAGTTTATATAAAGAAGGTATTAAAAATTTTCATTTATATACATTAAATCAATCATATTTAAGTTTAAAAATTTGTAATCAATTAGGTTTATTTTAATTACTTAATAAATTATTAACAATAAAATTATTTATAATTATTTTTAATAAAATAAATGATAATTTTAATAAAATTTATTTATAAATAAATTGATCAAAAAGTAGTTTATTTTCATAATTTAGATAATTTATTAAATTTGATTTAAGAAATAGTCAATAGGTATTAGAATAGTAAAATATAATAAATAGGTTTATAAAACATATGAAAAACAATAATTCTAAAAAAACAATAGTTTTAGCATATTCTGGTGGACTAGATACTTCTGCTATTATACCTTGGATAAAAGATCATTATAAATTTAATGTAATTGCATTTGTTGCTGATATTGGTCAATCTCGTCAAGATTTATATAAAATACAGGAAAAAGCAATAATTTCAGGAGCATCTGACTGTTATATTGCTGATTTAAAAGATGAGTTTGTAACTAAATATATATTTCCAATATTGAAAATTGGTGCTATTTATGAAGAGCAATATTTATTAGGAACAGCAATAGCTAGACCATTAATAGCTAAAGCTCAAGTAGATTTCGCAAATAAAATTAATGCAATTGGATTAAGTCATGGCGCTACAGGAAAAGGAAATGATCAGGTGCGTTTTGAGTTAGCATATGCGGCTCTTGATCCTTCTCTATTAGTTATAGCTCCTTGGAGAGAGTGGGAGTTTCAATCTAGGGAAGATTTATTAATTTATTTACGTCAAAAAAACATCAAATCTAATGTGACTAAAGAAAAAATTTATAGTCGTGATGAAAATATATTTCATGTATCAACTGAAGGAGGTGTTCTGGAAAATACTTGGAATGCTCCTGATAATACATGTTGGGTGTGGACAAAGAACCCGTATGAAGCATCTAATGATCCAGAAAAAATTCATTTAAAAATTAAACAAGGTTATGTAATAGAAGTAAATCATGAGCCATTAAGTCCATATGAATGTTTAAAAAAGTTAAATAGTTTAGGTTGTGAACACTCCATTGGTAGAGTTGATATGGTTGAAAATCGTCTTATTGGGATTAAATCGCGAGGCTGCTATGAGACTCCTGGTGGAACAATTATATATCGTGCCTTAAGAAGCTTGGAGCAATTAATATTAGATCGAGATAGTATGTATTGGAAAAATAAAATTGCATTGGACATGTCATCAATAATATATGATGGTAAGTGGTTTACACCGGTTAGAAAATCTCTTCAAAAATCTTCAGAGATATTATCTGATAGTATTTCCGGAGAAGTAGTACTTGAATTATATAAAGGATCGGTAAATGTTTTACAAAAAAAATCACAGAATACATTATATTCTGAAGAACATGCTACTTTTAATAAAGATAATGTATATAATCAAATAGATGCGCAAGGTTTTATTCGGTTATTTTCATTGTCATCACGTATTCGCGCATTAAATAATAATAAATAGTATGTGTATGGGTAGATGTATTGTGTATTTGTGAGGTAAGTATATGTCTCTTTGGGGTGGAAGGTTTACTAAATTAACTCATGCTAAATTTAAGAAGTTTAATAATTCTTTGAATGTAGATTATCGATTAATAAAAGATGATATTAAATCTTCTATAGCATGGTCAAAAATATTAATAGATATTCAAATATTAACAGATAAGGAACAAAAATTAATAGAACAAACATTACAATGGATTTTACAGCAATATATTAATGATATTAATATTATATTAACATCAGATGCAGAAGATATACATAGTTGGATAGAGACTATGTTAATTAATAAAATTGGTGAATTAGGGAAAAAAATATATACTGGAAGAAGCCGTAATGAACAAATTGCTACTAATTTAAAATTATGGTGTAAAAGAAAATCAAAGATTATTCTAAAAAAAATTATCCAATTACAACATATTTTTTTACATCAAGCATGTTTGCATCAAAATACTATTATTCCCGGATATACGCATTTACAACGAGCACAACCTATTACTTTTTCATATTGGTGTTTAGCGTATATTGAAATGTTAGAAAGAGATCGATTACGAGTTTTGGATACTATAAAACATTTAAATTTATCACCATTAGGAAGCGGCGCTATTGCGGGAACATCGTGGAACATTGATAGAAAAAAATTAGCTTTGTTAATGGGTTTTTCAGATTGCACGAATAATGCGCTGGATAGCGTATCAGACCGAGATTTTATTATAGATATATTATCTGCAGCATCTATTAGTATGATGCATTTATCTCGTTTCTCTGAAGATTTGATATTTTATAGTTCTGGAGAAGTAAATTTTATTGAATTATCTGATTCTATTACTTCAGGTTCTTCATTGATGCCGCAAAAGAAAAATCCAGATATTTTGGAGTTAATTAGAGGAAAATGTAGCGGTGTGTATGGATCATTATGTTCAATTTTGATTTTGTTAAAAGGATTGCCGTTGTCTTATAATAAAGATTTTCAAGAAGATAAAAAATATTTATTTCAAGGTTTAGATATTTGGGAAGACTGTCTGGATATGTCGGGTATTGTATTAAATAATATTCAGTTAAATGAAGTACGTGCTAATAAATTGGCTCAAGAAGGTTATAGTAATGCTACAGAATTAGCTGATTATTTGGTAAGAAAAGGAATTTCTTTTAGAGACGCTCATCATATTTCTGGAAATATTGTAGTAGAAGCTATTCGTCAAAATAAATATATTGAAGAATTAGATTTATTAGTTCTTACAAAATACTGTAAAGTAATTGAACAAGACGTATATCAGTTTTTAACATTAGAATCGTGTTTAGAAAAAAAAGATGTAATTGGCGGTGTTTCCAAAAGACAAATTAAAAATTCATTAGATTTTATAAAAAAACGATTATATTGTTTAGAATCATAGAATTTATTTTATAAATAATATAATTTTTATTATAAAATATTTAATATATCACGCGATGATTTTATCGCGTGATATATTAAAATATATTTTTAACATTATATGTAGAAATATTTTTTCTATATAAACATTTTAATTTTTTTCGACTTGATTGATATGAATATCATAATTTGTGTGATTTTATTTTTTATTAGAATATATTAATAGTGATTTATTAATCGTAATTAATATAAATTTGATTTTATATTTATAGATATATTATAAATAAAATTATATTTATAGAAATTTTGAATGATTTAATTTTTATAGATTATATTAATTTATTTTATAAATATTCAATATATTAATTGAAATAATTTCTGATTATAAATTTTGATAGTAGTATATATAATATATAAAAAATTTTATTTTTAAATTTGAATAATTTTATATATTATAATATATAAATATATTTAAATATTTTTTTACTTAAAGCAATTGTTACTAATGATTTAGTAGTTAATATGATTATTTTAAATTTCTATACTTGTAAAAATATAATGTATTAGATTTATATTATTTATGTTATATATGTTAGTTGATGTACCTGTTAACATAAAATTAAGAATTATCTAAGAAACTTTTTAATATTTCTGATCGGCTAGGATGCCTTAATTTTCGCAATGCTTTAGCTTCAATTTGACGTATTCTTTCGCGTGTAACATCAAACTGTTTTCCAACTTCTTCTAATGTATGATCGGTATTCATATCAATTCCAAATCTCATTCTTAATACTTTAGCTTCTCTTTCAGTTAATCCGGATAAAACATCGTTAGTGATAGCTTTTAAACTTTCGGAGGTAGCAGATTCTAACGGTAATTCCAGGTTTGTATCTTCAATAAAGTCACCTAAATGTGCATCATCATCTTCTCCTACAGGGGTTTCCATAGAAATAGGTTCTTTTGCTATTTTTAACACTTTTCTAATTTTTTCTTCTGGAATTAACATTTTTTCTGATAGTTCTTCAGGAGTAGGTTCTCGGCCTGTTTCTTGCAGCATTTGTCTTGAAATTCTATTTAATTTATTGATTGTTTCGATCATATGTACAGGAATACGGATAGTTCTTGCTTGATCTGCAATAGATCGAGTAATAGCTTGACGTATCCACCATGTTGCATAAGTAGAAAATTTATATCCTCTTCGATATTCAAATTTATCAACAGCTTTCATTAATCCAATATTACCTTCTTGAATAAGATCTAAGAATTGTAGTCCTCTATTTGTATATTTTTTTGCAATAGATATGACTAATCTCAAATTAGCTTCTACCATTTCTTTTTTAGCTCTTTTTGCTTTTTCTTCGCCTAATAATGTACGTTGATTAATTTTTTTGATTTGTTTAATAGTTAAACCTGTTTTTTTTTCAATATTTGATAGTATTTGCATACTTATTTGAATATCTTGTTGTATGAAATTGAGTTTAGAGGACCATGATTTTTTTTTATTTATTGCTATATTGAACCACGTAAAATTAGTTTCCTGTCCGCAAAATAGTTTTAAGAAATTTTTTTTAGGTATTTGACATGTTTCAGTGCATAATTTCATAATTTTTCTTTCTTGTAATCTAATTTTTCGAATTATTTTTTTCATATTATTTACCAAATAATCGAATTGTTTTGGGACTAATCTAAATTGTTTAAATATTTCAGATAATTCTTGAATAGCTGTTATAGAATCTTGGTGGTTTCTGTTTTTTTTTATGATAGTGTTATTTGTAATATAATATTGTTTTTTTAATTGTAAAAATTTTTTTTTTGCTAATGTAGGATCAATATGGTTATAGTCATCTGTTTGTTCTTCTGGCGGTTTAATACTTAACTGTTGTTCAATATTTTGGTGAGATGTATAATCTAATGTATTTTCTAATGGAGTAGGAATTTTAGTTTCTATATTATGATCTATAAATCCTGTAATTAATTCTGATAATCTTATATCGCCTGATTCTACTCGATTATATTGTTCTAATAAATATAAAATAGCTCTAGGATATTCAGAAATAGAGCATTGAATTTGGTTAATGCCTTCTTCAATGCGTTTTGCAATGTCTATTTCACCTTTCCGGGTAAGAAGTTCTACAGCGCCCATTTCCCTCATATACATTCTTACAGGATCAGTTGTTCTACTAATTTCTGTTTCAACATTTGATAAGACTTGATCAGCAGCTTCTGCTGTATCTTCATCAGTATCTATAGGTGTTTCTTTGATAATAATTTCTTCTATTTCTCTTGCTTCTTCTACTACTTGAATTCCTAAATCTTGTATCATTTGTATAATATTTTTAATTTGATCGGAATCTGTAATTCCGCTTGGAAGGTGATCATGTACTTCTGAATATGTTAAATATCCTTGTTCTTTTCCGTGAGAAACTAATAATTTTAATTGTGATTTTGTTTTTTTTTTCATAAGACGATATCCATTTATATTGATTAATTTATTTTAAAAAGTAAATAATATATATGTGTTAAAGTATAAGATTAATATCATTGAATAATATTTTGATACATAAATTATGTTGCAGAACAATATATTGCGATTCACCTTATAATGTGATTTTAATTAATATAATTAAACTTTAGTGAGATATGTTAATATAATTGATATTTATAATTTTTTATTTTAATTATTTTTTTGTTAATTTTCCATAATTTATTTTTTTCTACAAGATTAAGTCCGTGTTGTCTCTCTAAAGTAATTAATTGATTATATTTATATTCTAAATGTTGAATTTTTAAATTATGAAATAGTTCTTGAATTATAAAAGATGTTTTTTTTTTTTGAACCATATGGTCCCAAGTACTTAAATATTTAAAAATTTTTTCCCATGATGTATATCTATAAAATTCTAATAAGTGTCCTGTTTTAATTATTTTTTTTTGACGAATTAATTTTATTAATTCTATTAAGATGTTTTTTCCGTTTATATGAAGTTTTTTAATTTTTTTTATTTGTTTAATTTTTTTTACTAATTTTGGGTTCTGAATTATAAGACTAATTAATAATCTCATTGTGGTAATTTTAATAGATTTTACGTTATCTGGATATTTTTTTGTGTCGGGTATAGTAATAAGTTTATTAAGTTGATATATGTCTAATATTCCTGTTTTATTTCCTAAAATTTTTATTAAATAAATTTGTATTATTTTGCTAGGTATTTTATTAATTAAAGGAATAGTTAAACGAATTAGTTTAATACGATCATTAATACAACCTAAATTCATTTTATAGGTAATTTTATTAAATAAATATGAGTATAATGTTTCGGAATTTTTAATTCTATTTTCAAATTTTTTTTTTCCTTCTTTAAAAATAATGCTGCTAGGATCTTCATCATTTGGTAAAAATACAAAATTTATGGTATGGTTATCATTTAATAAATTTAATGATAAATTTAATGCAACCCAATTAGCTTGACGTCCAGCATTATCTCCATCAAAACAAAATATAATTTTTTTACTTATCTTAAATAATCTTTGTATTTGATATTTAGTAACTGTTGTTCCTAACAATGCAACTGAATAATCAATATTAAATTGTGTTAATGAAATAACATCTAGATATCCTTCTACAACTAATATTTTTTTTGGTTTAGGATTATAGAGATATAGTTCGTATATTCCGTAAAGATTTTTTTTTTTTTGAAATGTTATAGTTTCAGGTGAATTTAAATATTTTGGATAATTATTTTTATTTAATATTCTACCCCCAAAACCTTGGATTTGACCATATTTATTTTTAATAGGAAACATGATTCTTTCTCTAAATCGATCATGTTGATTTTTTTTTATATCTTGAATAATTAAACCGCAATCTGTTACAATAGATTGATTAAGATATTTGTTTTTAATAAAATTTGTAATTTGGTAACTATTTTTAGTTGCAAAACCTAATGAAAATTTTTGCATGGTTTCATGATTAATTCCGCGATTTTTTAGATACTGATACGCTATATTAGGAATTATGAATAAATTTTTATTATATATTTTTAATATTTTTTTTAAAATATAAAAAATTTTTTTTTTATAAGAATATTGATGTGTAAGGATAGAATTATTATTAATATCTGGAATATTAATGCCATGTAAGGTTATTAATTCAATAATACTGTTTAAGAAATTTAATTTTTCATACTTCATTAAAAAATCTATCGCATTACCATGTATTCCGCATCCAAAACAATAAAAAAATTGTTTTTGGGGACTTACTGTAAATGAAGGTGTTTTTTCATTATGAAAAGGACATAGTGTTTTGTAATTATTGCCAGATTTTTTTAATGTAACATATTTATTTATTAATTCTATTATATCTGTTCGTTCTATTAATTCGTAAATAAATTTTTGAGAAATTTTTCCTGTTATTTTTTTAATTATCATATATTTTTTTTAATTTTTTGACCGTTATTATTAATAATATACGGTCTAAATATTTATATAATATGAGAATAGTATTTTATTAATACATTCTAATACGTTTAGCGTTTTCACGTGCTAATTTTTTTGCTAATCGTTTTATTGCAGATGCTTTTGCACGTTTTCTTTCTGTTGTAGGTTTTTCATAAAATTCTCGTCGACGTATTTCCGCTAAGATACCTGCTTTTTCGCAAGATCTTTTAAATCTTCTTAATGCTACATCAAAAGGTTCGTTGTCTCTTATTTTAATTATTGGCATAATATATTTCCATAAAATTTATTTTGGTTTATTATTCAATATAATCAATATATTATCTAATTTATATAAAAGTACAGTATTGTATATAAATTATTTATTATTGTATAATATATAAATATGTATATTTATATATATAAAAGTGATTATATCATATTACAATAATATACATTATTAGATAGACTATATATTTTAATAAATTTTTAGTAGTGTTAGTTATATTAATGGAATAATTATGCGAATATTAGGAATAGAAACATCTTGTGACGATACTTCTGTTGCTATTTATGATGCAGAATTAGGTTTAATTTTTCATTCAACGTTAAATCAAAACCATGTACATTCTAAATTTAATGGTATTGTACCAGAATTAGCGGCAAGATCTCATTTAGAACAATTAATTTATTTAATTAAAAAAGTTTGTATTAAATATTTATTTAGTGATAAAAATAGTATTAGAAAAAATACTTGTAATGCTATTGCATACACTACTGGTCCTGGTTTAGCGGGATCATTATTAGTAGGAGCAACAATTGCTTGTTCTTTATCCTTATCCTTAAATATTCCGTGTATTTTAGTAAATCATTTAGAAGGGCATTTGTTGTCAGCAATGTTGAATAATAAAGAAAATTTATTTCCATTTTTAGCATTGTTAGTATCTGGCGCAAATACGCAATTAATTAATGCCCATTGTTTTACTAAATATACTATTTTAGGTAAAACTATAGATGATTCAGTAGGAAATGTATTTGATTACATAGCAAAATTATTGGGTTTAGGGTACCCGGGTGGAGAAAAATTATCTAATTTAGCAAAGCGTGGTCAATCTGGAAAATATTTTTTTCCGAGACCTATGACAAATACTTCTAATTTAAATTTTAGTTTTTCAGGATTAAAAACACATGTTAAGAATGTTATCCTACAATGTCCTGATTTACGTAATGAAAGATGTAACATAGCCAATTCTTTTGAAGAAGCAATAGTAGACACATTACTTATAAAATGTAAACTTGCTATTCAAAAAAATAAATTGAAAAATTTTTTAGTATGCGGTGGTTTTAGTGCAAACAAGCTATTAAGAAAAAAATTAAAAAATTTATTTAGAGATAATCAAATAAAATATTTTTTTTCTAAACAAGTTTTTTGTACAGATAATGCTGCCATGATTGCATATGTAGGTTTATTAAAATATAATGTAGGCTTATATTCTAAAAACCAATCTATCACGGTTTATCCGAATTTGTCAATTGGTGAGAATATGAGTTAATTTTCAATAAAATTGAATAGTTAATTTTTATGAATAGTACAATATATCATTAATGTAAGATATTGTAATATTTAAATTTATTTATTTTTTTTGGATTGAGTATGAAATATTTATTCCAATAAATTAATTAAAATGATAAAAGTAATGATATATTTTATATACTAATGTATTTTTTTATTTGGGTGATTTTTTGAAAATTTATTTAGTTGGCGGAGCAATTCGAGATCGTTTATTAGGTTTTTCGGTGCGTGATCGTGATTGGTTAGTAGTAGGTGCAACACCTCAACAGATGTTAAAAAAAAAATATCAACAAGTGGGTAGAGATTTTCCTGTTTTTATACATCCCACAACACATGAAGAATATGCATTAGCTAGAACTGAAAAAAAAAATGGAGTTGGGTATTCAGGTTTTTTATTTAACTTTTCTTCAAAAATTACTTTAAAGGAAGATTTAATTAGACGTGATCTAACAATTAATTCAGTTGTACAAGACTGTTACGGCAATATAATTGATCTTTTTAACGGTCAACGAGATATTAAAAAACGAGTTTTACGGCATATTTCGTCTGCTTTTACGGAAGATCCTGTACGAGTATTACGCGTTGCTAGATTTGCTGCAACTTTATCACATTTAGGTTTTTATATTGCTAAAGAAACTTTATTTTTAATGAGATTAATTTGTGATCGTAAAGAATTGTTATATTTAACACCTGAAAGGATTTGGAAAGAAACATATAAAGGATTATGTTCTCGTAATCCTCACGTTTATTTTCAGATTTTACATCAGTGTAATGCATTATTATATTTATTTCCTGAAATTGATTTTTTTTTTAAAAAAACTAATTTTTTAAATTTAAAGTATAACGGTATTAATATTTTACAATATAGTTTAATGGAATTATCTAGAATTTCTAAAATTACGAAAGATGTTGATATTAGATTTTCTTGTTTTCTACAATTTATAAGTTATTTTTGTTTTTTTTCTACAAAACGATTATATAACCAGTTCTTTTATAAAGAACCGGTTTTTTTAATAAAAAATTTATGTATGCGATTAAAAATTCCAAAAGAAACACAAAATATTTTAATTTTTGTATGTGGTTTTCATCATTTTTTACAAACTATTGAATATCAAAGTTCTGAATCAATAATTAATTTTTTTAATTTTATTGATTTATGGAGAAAACCGAATCGATTAAAAAAATTAATATTTTTACGATTTTATTTTAATACTACTAATAGTGTAAAAAATACATCTACTTTAGGTAGATTATTACAATCTATGTTTTTAGTTGTAAAAAATGTATCTATTAATTCGTTTAAAGATAAAAATTTGTTTCATGGTATTGCTATAAAACATGAATTATATCGTTTAAGAGTAGATTTATTAAATAAATGGAGAAATTAATAATATTTAAAAAAAATATGAAGATTTTCATACATGTATTTTAACTATATTTTATTACTTGTATATAACTGATAAAATAATAAAAAATATTATATATATAAATATATGTTAGATACTAATTTCATTAGTGTTAAAAGTTTATTTAGTATGATAGGACTCTTTGAGTATTTAAATGTTATTCAAATTAAAGTTAAAATGGTAATTCCTGCTTGGACTCGATATAAGGATTTTTTTATTTTATTGATTTTTTTTTTACATGATATCTGTATTGTAGTTTGATAATGGTTAAATTGATTATTATGATTAAAATTAGATAGTACAAAAATGATTTCTCCTGCACATACATTACGACAATTGGTACTAACAGGGATGATATTATTTTTTATTTTTTTTTGTATAATAATTTTATTTTTAATACAAATACATATATCTGGATTAGACTGAATGATAAAATTTATTTTTTTTAAAAAATTATTCTTTATTGTTCCATTAATTGGAGACACAATTATATTTTTTTTTGAATTAATAATAATTTTCTGCATGTAAATAGAAAAATTCTTTGTTTCATAAATATTTTGAATAGTTCCTGTTGTAGGGGATACAATATATATTTTTTTTTTCATGATTATGTATATTTTATTTTTATAGGAATGTTATTTATTATATTTATAGCATAAATATAATTTTTATATTAATAATTACATTTATTTTTTTTAATTCATAGAATTATTTTTTTATTTATGAATTTATTAATTTTGATTATTTATTTGTATGAATAGTTAATATTTGAATTAAAACATTTGAATTAAAAAATTTTATAATGGTGAATTATTAATTTTATAAATTTTTAAATAATTCAATGATATTGAAATTTTTGCTAATATAATTATTTTTAAAATTTATATTTTATGAATTGATATATAATAAATATTTTGTTTTGTCTTTTTTTAATGATATGATATATGTATTTATATTATATGTCATTGTAATAAAAGGTATTTTATTACGTTATGAGTAATAATCACTATTTATAATTATATGCGGCGTACATTATGACATCTCTTTATAATAAAATTGCAAAATTACGTGCACAAATAAGATACCATAATTATATGTATTATACTTTAGATTCTCCTGTAATTTCAGATGATATTTATGATCAATTATGTACTGAGTTAATTCAATTGGAAAAAATATATGGTATAAAAAATTCCTTTAATAAATCGAATAAATTATTACAACAAATTGGAGGAAAAAAATTAAATATTTTTTCTGAATGTATACATAAAACCCCTATGTTGTCTTTAAAGAGTACTAATAATATATCTGATATTAAATTTTTTAAACAATATATAAAAAAGTATATTGATAATATTAATGATATTAAATATTATTGTGATTTAAAAATTGATGGTTTAGCTGTAAATTTATTATATAAAAATGGTCTATTAATTTCTGCCTCTACAAGAGGAGACGGATATGTGGGAGAAGATATAACAAGAAATATATATGTAATTTCATCTATACCTAAAAAACTTATTGGAAATAATATTCCTAAAGTGATAGAAATACGCGGAGAAGTATTTATAAAAAAATCTGATTTTTTTACTTTAAATCAACTTGCTATTTCAAGAAATAAAAAAATATTTTCAAATTCTCGAAATGCTGCTGCTGGTTCTTTACGACAATTAAATCCTGATATTGTTAAACAGAGAAAATTAATGTTTTTTGTGTATGGATGTGGTGCGTTTATATCTGATAAAAAAACTTATAGTCATGATGAACGATTAACTCAAATTAAAAAATGGGGTTTTTCTATACACAGAGATTATTTAGTGTGTAGTGCAACAAAAGATATTATTAAATTTTATAATAAAATTTATTATAATAGATCAAAATTAGATTTTGAAATAGATGGTATAGTTATAAAAATAGATTCTGTGGTTTTGCAAAAAAAAATAGGTTATGCAGAAAAATATCCAAGATGGGCCATTGCTGTGAAATTTTTTTCTTTAGATGTAGAAACGAAAATTATAGATGTATCATTTCAAATAGGTAGGACGGGTATAATTACCCCTGTTGCTCATTTTATTCCTGTTAATATTTCAGGAGTTATCATTAGTAAAGCATCTTTACATAACATTAGTATGATTAAAAAATTAAATATCTGTATTAATGATTATGTCACAGTATATCGTGCAGGAGATGTTATTCCTAAAATTCGAAATGTTTTAATAAACAAAAGAGATAAATTAGTAAAAAAAATTATTTTTCCTTTACATTGTTCATCTTGTAATTCTTTATTATTGCATTCATCTAATCATATTTCTTTATATTGTCCGTCTAGTTTTTTATGTCCAGCTCAGAATTTACAACGATTAATTTATTTTGCTTCAAAATTTGGAATATACATAAAAGGTTTGGGTAAAAAAAATATTATTAAATTAATAAATCACGGTTATTTATTTACTCCAATAGATTTTTTTATGTTAACGGTAGATAAATTACAATCTATACCAGGAATAGGTAAGAAATTATCGTATAAAATTATCAATAATATTAGTTATTCCAAAAATGTTCGTTTAGATCAATTTATTTGTTCATTAGGCATTCTAGATGTTGGTG
The DNA here is from genome assembly GCF_900698905.1 of Buchnera aphidicola (Cinara kochiana kochiana). Classification (NCBI taxonomy): domain Bacteria; kingdom Pseudomonadati; phylum Pseudomonadota; class Gammaproteobacteria; order Enterobacterales; family Erwiniaceae; genus Buchnera; species Buchnera aphidicola. The sequence goes on from NZ_LR217707.1 coordinate 46,498, forward strand.
TTTCTATTTCTAAAATTTTGGCTAATTATTATAAATCTATAAATAGTTTTCTAGATACCAATTTTTTTATATTATCAGGGATTAAAGGTATTGGTGTCAATATTTCTCATTCAATCATCAAATTTATAAAAAATAAGAATAATATTGATATTATATTAAAATTGATAAATATATTAAATATTTTTCATATTTCTGAATAAAAATAACTAATAGAAAATTATTTTTATTATAGTTGTTTAGTTTTATGGGTCGTGCAGGATTTGAACCTGCGACCAATTGATTAAAAGTCAACTGCTCTACCGACTGAGCTAACGACCCGTTTATTTTGGGTGATGACGGTTTCGAACCGCCGACCTTCTCCGTGTAAAGGAGAAGCTCTACCAACTGAGCTAATCACCCTTGATTACAATACTATTGTAGAACAGATATATTATGAGTCAATATATATTTTGCATATATATGTTTATTTGGTTAAAAAATATACAATTATATTAATTTTTTTTTATTTATGAGTATTTTATGAAAGTTAAAACTAGATTTTCTCCTAGTCCTACTGGTTGTTTGCATATAGGTGGTGCACGAACTGCGTTATATTCATGGTTATTTGCTAGAAAATATAACGGCTCATTTGTTTTACGCATCGAAGATACTGATGTAAAAAGAGTCAATGATAATTACGTACAGGATATTTTATATGGATTAAGTTATTTAAAATTGAATTGGGATGAAGGACCTTTTTATCAAAGTAATCGTCTGAATATATATAAAAATATAATATTATTTATGTTAAAAAAAGGTATTGCATATAAATGTTATTGCTCACAAGAACGTTTAGATAAATTAAGAAAAAATCAAATTTTAAATAAACAAAAACCACGATATGATAGACAATGTAGAGAATATTGTGCTTTATTAAAAAAATCAAACATACCGTTTGTTGTACGTTTTAAAAATCCCATAAATGGTTTTGTACAATTTACTGATATGATTCGAGGATTAATATGCATATCTAATTATGAATTAGATGATTTTATTATTCAACGATCCAATGGTATGCCAACATATAACTTTTGTGTGGTTATAGACGATTGGAAAATGAATATTACTCATGTTATTCGAGGAGAAGATCATATTAATAATACTCCCAGACAAATTAATTTATTAAATTCATTATGTGCACCAATTCCGTTATATGCACATGTATCAATGATTTTAGATGATTCCGGTGTTAAATTATCTAAGCGAAATAAATCTAAAAGTATTACTAGTTATATCAGAGAAGGATTTATTCCTGAAGCAATATTAAATTATATATTACGATTAGGGTGGTCTTACAAAGATCAAGAAATTTTTTCTATAAATGAGATGCAAAATTTATTTAATATGGAAAATATTAGTAAATCACCTAGTATGATAAATGATAAAAGACTTTTGTGGTTAAATCACTATTATTTAAATAATTTATCGACAGAAACTATAAATTCGTATTTTTTTACATATTGTAAAAGTAATAAAATCTTTTTAGATGAAAGTATTGATATTCAGAATTTATTAAAAGAATTTTTATGTCATCACAATACATTAGAAGAATTTATTTCTTCATATTTATATTTATATAAAGATATTAATTTATCTAATGTAGATAATATTCAAACTTATTGTAACTCTATTAATATAAAAATATTAAAATTTTTGTATAAAAAATTTTTTTTATTGACTTGCTGGTATAAGTCAGATATTTTGTTGCTATTAAAACAATTAACAAAAAAATTTAATGTTTGTTTTAAAAATATAGCCACTTTAATCAGAATTGGTATTGCTGGTAGAAAAAATACACCGAATATTTCTACTATAATCTTTTATATAGGAAAAAATAAGTTTTTGTTACGAATAAATAATTTAATAAAGTATATGCAATCATATATATTAATATAATTAAAATGATTATTAATAATAAAAATTAATTTTTAATATATTAATATTTTTATTAAGATATAATCTAGTAAAATATTGTATATTATATTAATAATATACAATATTTTTATAAAATATTGTATATTATTTTATATATAAAATTTGTTTATTTTAATATGTAAATTATATAAAAAATGATTATTGAGCTTAATAAATGATATTAATTAAATGTTATAGTATTGTAAATACAATATTTATTATATTTAAATTTGTATATTCATGATTTCTTCATATGTATTGATTAATTTTTCGTGTAGTTTAATTAATATTTTTATTTTTTTTTGATTTATTGAATTTATTTTTTCTTTTTTTAGATTAGTATGTATAGTTTTTGTATTATTTTTTTTAATATCTTTAATGGCAACAAATTTTTCTAATTTATAATGACATATTGGAAAAAAATTTATATATTTTTTTTTATTTTTTTGTATTGGATGTATTGTTGGTTTTATTATTTTTTTTGATGATGGATTTATTTTCATAATGTTTATCCTGGTTTAGATATATATTATTAATATGTTTTATATATTGTATATATATACTATATTATTTTATATTTAAATACTTTTAAATTATTAAAATATTAATTTTTATAATATTTAATTAATTAATAATTATATTGTTATATCACAATTATTAAATAGGAAAAATCATGGATATTATAAATATATTATTTTCTAAAATTAAAAAATATTGGTATTATTTTTTAAATTATATATCACATCGATTAAAATTTATCATTTTTACTGTTTGTGTTATCTTTTTTACTATATGTACTATTTTTTTTTGGTTTAATAGAGTTAATTATGTAGTATTATATGATAATTTATCTGATGTAGATGGTCAATGGATTACGTCAAAATTACAAGATATGGATATACCATATCAGTTTTGTAATTCTTATAAAACTTTATTAGTTCCAAAAGATAAAGTTAATGAATTGCATTTTTCTTTATTAAATAATCAGGATATTAAAAAAAAAACTGATGGTTTTGAGTTATTGGATAAGGAAAAATTTGGTATTAGTCAATTTCATGAACATATTAATTATAATCGCGGATTAGAGGGTGAGTTATCTAAAACTTTAGAAAATATATTTCCAATTCAACATGCTCGGGTACACTTGGTTTGTAAGCAAGATACTGATTTTTTTAGAGATATACACGTTATTCCGTCTGCATCTATAATTTTAACTTTATTTCCTAATACGCAATTAAGTTCCGAACAAATAGACGCAATTACTTTGCTAGTATCAGGTAGTATACCGGATTTATCAGCTGATCATATTGTTGTTGTTAATCAATTGGGAAATATATTAAATAAATTTACATTAAATCACGGTAAATTTTTTAAAACAAACCAATATACAAAAATTAACATTTTAGAGCAATATTTTGCTGATCATATTGCTGAATTATTAGTACCTATATATGGTTCAAAAAATGTAATGGTACGTGTTACCGCAGGAGTAGATCCTAATAATGATAACGCACATAATCCCAATATAGACCATTTAAAGGAAACTTCTGATTCAAAAAAAAAATTAGGAAATATTTCAAATATTATCCCACATAAAAATCAACACGATAATTTAAAAAATTCATTAACACAATCATTTTTAAAATCGTCTAGTCTGAATTTTTTTTCTAAATCATTTATTACGAAATATTTGGTAAATAATTTTTTACTTAATCAACAATTTATTTGTGTAGATCATTCTATTGTATCGCATAAGATGAAATCTGTTGATAATACGAAAAAAAATTTAAATGATTCGAATACAATGTATTTTAATGATACTGTTTTTTTTCCTGGTTTTAGGAATTCGGATATTCGGCATTTAAAAATAACTGTATTAATAAATTATAAAAAAAATGATGTAGGTACATTTTTACCTCTATCTGCACATGAATTAAAGAATATAGAAAAATTAGTTAAATCAGTGATAAATTTTTCTGACAGCCGCGGTGATTGTATAAATATAATTAATAGTATGTTTACTACTTCAGATGCTTATTTGTATAATAAAGATGGTTGTATGCATATGAATCTTAATTTATATAGTTTATTGGTAATTTTATTAGTAATATTAATTATTATTTTATTTTTTTTCTTATTTATTAAGGATAATAGAATTAATGATAATAAAAAAAATTTTTTAAAAGCATCAACTAACATAGATGAAATATCAAAAAATAATTTTAATAAAAATATAAACAAATTAAATTTAAAAAAACATAATACTTTAAATGAAGGTAATTTTTTCGTAAAAAATAATTTTTTAAATAAAAATCCAAAAATTGTTGAAAAAATTATACGTTATTGGATAAATAAAAAATGAATTGTTTAAATGGTATACAAAAAAGCGCTTTATTATTGATATCTATGGATATACAACAATCGGCCGCTGTCTTGAAGTGTTTTAATAATTCAGAAATTAGTGTTTTTATAGATGCAATGCTTTTGTTAAATGATAATTTTGTACAGTATATCGATACTGTAATTTATGAATTTTATGATTTATTAAAAAAAAATAAAATTGCTAATTTTGATATCAAGACACGTATATCGCAAATTATAGAGAATACGGTTGATTCAGATAAATCATATAAATTATTAAAAAAAAGTTTTATAAAAAATGACTTTTTACACAATATAACTATGTTAGAACAATTAGGTGCAGAAAATATTTTTTTCTTCATTCAAAATGAGAATTTAAATATTATTTCAGTATTGTTGCTTCATATAAATCAAATCTTATCTATAAAGATATTATCATTTTTTAATGAAAAAAAAAGATTAGATATTTTAAAAAAGATGGTGAATTGTAAAAAAATACATTATTTAGGATTTATGGAATTAAATAAAATTATTCGTCATTTTTTATATATGAAGCAATCTTTCTCTTTAGAAGCGCAAAGAATTAATCAAGTAGTTAATATTTTGTCTTATTTTAAATTTGATGATATTGTACAGTTTGTTAGTAAAATAAAAACTCCGCATAGAAATATTTTAAATAAAATCATTAGTAAAAATTTTAAATTTAAAGATATAATAAATATTGATGATCACAGTATTGAATTTATTATTAATAATACAGATTTGGATCATTTATGTATTGTTTTAAATCATATACATGATTCTTTAAAAAATAAATTTATTTCTAATATGTCGCATGAAAAATATAAGTATTTTAAAAAAACTAATTTATCAAATCAATCAGTTTCTGATAATTTAATATATTTAAAAAAAACTTTATTACTTCAAAATATTAAAAATTTTATACGAGATGATAAAATCATCATTCGACAAGTATAGGCATGTTATATGAAAAATATTATAAATAATAATTTATGGAAAAAGTGTACGCCAAAAAAATCAAATAAAACTTATAATGTATTTAAAGAATCAGATATTTTAAAATACAAAACGTTATTATTTTCTGATCTTTTTAAAAAAAAAAATACTCCTATTTATTTAAAAATTTATAAAGAAGGATATCAACAAGGTTTGGTTGATGGATATAAAAAAGGATATTTTAGTGGATGGACACAAGGTTTTCATTATTCTCGTGATTTTTTATTAAAAAATGCAACAAGATGTATACAAATACAATATGCAGATCTATTAAAAAAATTTAAAATTGCTATAAACAATTTTAATAATGTGTTTTCAACACGATTAATGAAAATTGTATTACATATTTCGAAAATTTTAGTAAATGATATTTTTGTAATTAATAAAAATTATTTATTAAAAAGAATTCAAAAGCTAACAGAACAATCGAAATTTATATTCAATAAACTTCAACTACATGTACACCCTAGTGATTATAAACTAATAATAAAAAATTTTGGTGTTTTAATGAATAAATATAATTGGATTGTTATTAGTGACGATAAAATAGATATTAATAGTTATCGTATTGTTACCGCTGATGGAGAAGTAGATGCTTCTATATCGTCTTTTTGGGATCGAATTAATGATGCAGCAAATTTATCGGATTAAGGATATATGAATTTTTTATTAAACACTTGGTTCAACAAAATTAATGAATTTGAAAAAAAAATATCCTTTTTTTCTCATGATATTTCATATGGTCGAGTATTAAGTGTAAATAATTTAATTATTGAAGCAACTGGAGTATATTTACCTATTGGAAATTTTTGTTGGGTAGAACGAATATACAAAGACGTATTATCAGGTATTATATGTAAAATCATAGGTTTTAAAGAAAAAATTGTTTTTTTAGTGCCTATGCATAATTTAGATGGTATTTTCCCAGGAGCGAAAGTTTTTTCACAATATAGTGTAACAAGTAACGTTATTAAATATTCTAGATTTCCGTTTGGATATAAATTATTAGGACGAGTATTAGATAGTTTTGGCCACCCTTTGGATAATTTAGGAAATATTCAGTCAAAAAAAAAATCATTTAATTTTTTTAAATCATCTATTAATCCATTACAAAGATTTCCGATCACAGATATTTTAGATACTGGTGTGCGAGCTATTAATAGTTTGTTAACTGTTGGTAGAGGTCAAAGAATGGGTATATTTTCACAACCTGGTATTGGGAAAAGTATGTTACTTGGAATGATATCTAGGTATACTGATGCTGATATCATTGTAGTATCTTTAGTCGGTGAAAGAGGTAGAGAAGTAAAAGAATTTATTGATAATGTTTTAGGCGCTCATAGTTTGAAAAAATCGGTAGTTATTGTTTCTCCTGCTGATGTTTCTCCTATTTTAAAGATTCAATCTGTTCAGTACGCAACATCTATTGCGGAAGATTTTTGTAAAAAAAATAATCATGTTTTATTAATAGTTGATTCATTAACGCGATACGCTATGGCATATCGAGAAATGTCAAATGCCATGCATGAAATTCCAGTATTAAAAGGTTATCCTGCTTCCATCTTTTCAAATATTCCATATTTAATTGAACGTACAGGTAATATTAATGATAATGGATTAGGATCTATTACTGCTTTTTATACGGTACTTACTGAAGGAGATGAATATAATGATCCTATTTTAGATATTGCAAAATCTGTATTAGACGGTCATATTATTTTATCTAATGTATTATCAGAAGCTGGTCATTATCCCGCTATTGATATTGAAAAATCTATTAGTCGGTCAATGCATTCTATTGTAGATCGTAATCATTATAAAAATTCTATATATTTAAAAAAATTAATTTCATGTTATTATCGTCATCATGATCTGATTAATTTAGGCGTTTATTCAGCTGGTACAAATAAGTTATTAGATAATTCTATAAAGATTTGGCCAATTTTAGAAAAATTTTTGCAACAAAAATTTTTAGAATGTTGTACGTATACACAATCGATATCAGAATTAATAAAATTATTACAAAATATTTAGCTAATAAAATGGAGATATGTATGATATTGAATGTTTCTCGTATAAGAGTAATTAAAAAAAAATAGAAATAGATATTAAAAAGAATATCTATCATATTACATACTATAAAAATAAACAAATAAAAGTACAACAATATTTATTTCAATTAAAAAAATATAAAAATAAGTATAATTTTTTATTACATAAAAATTTTTTTAATGGTATTTCGCCACATATAATTCAATTATTTATGAATTTTATACTGATGTTGCAAAAATTTATTATGCAGCAAAATGTTTGGTTGGACTATTTTAAAAAAAAACTAAAAAAAAGACTATTAGTACAAAATAAATTATATTCTAAGTTAGAGCAATGGAAAAAATTAGAATTACGTATGAAAAATTGTATTTTAAGAAAAAATATATTAATGGATCAACGTGAAGATAACGTCGTGTGTTTAAATAATTATAATATTTTATATATAAATAAATAAAAGAATTGATAATTTATTTATTTATAATATATAATAGTGATATTATATATGTAAAATCATAATACATGATATAATATATTTATATTTATCATAGAAATAAGTTATAAACTATGTCTGAACGATCTAATTTTTGGTTTAATAAAAATAATTATAAGAAATTAAATCATATAAATTTTATGAATTTTATTTTTAAAAAACAAAATTCATTTTTTGAAAAATTTTTTTATGATTTTATTTTACTGTTTAATAAAAAATTTAGTAAATTTTTTTCTTGTTGTATAACAATAAAATTTTTGTATAGCTGTATTGACTATCATGACAGACAAGATAAAAGTGTATATATCAAATATATTGGTAAGCAATTTTTTTTAACAGGTTATACTGATAAATGTTTAATTTTAATTACCAAAGATTTATTCTTGATTTTTATTAATTGTTTGTTTGGAAATTTTAATGATAATGCACATGAATATTTTAACAATAATGATTTAACAATTAATGAAATAAATATTTTAGACGTTTTACTGCAAAAAATTTTTTTTATTTGTAATAAAACTTTTTTTAAAAATATTTCAATGTCAATCATTAATAATTGTAAATTTATTGAATTAAATAGTTCAATATATAGACGATTTGTTAATCTACCTTATATATGTTTTATATATAAAATATATTTAAATGATCGTGTTTTTTTATTAAAAATATATATTCCTTATCATATTGTAGAAAAATTTTATAGATAGAAATATTTTTAATGTTATAATATAATGAATATATATTAATAATTTATTTTAAAGATAATATTATTTATATATAATAGTAATTATATATGAAAAATTTGTTTAATTATTTTTAAAGATTCTGTATTATATATTAGAAATATGATAAATTACAAAGTAATTAAATAATATGAATATTAAATAATCTTATTTTATAAGGTAATAAAAAATTTTGTGGATACAACAGAAGTTATAAATCAAGAAATACAAAATAAAGATTTTAAAAAAAAAATAATAGATTATTCTATGATACATAATTTGTCTATTATGTCTATTCCTGTATCTATTACAATAGAATTAGGGAAAAACGAAATTACTATTTGTGAATTATTACAGTTATCACGCGGATCTATATTAGAATTAGAGGATACAGTAGGTAAACCATTAAACATTTTTGTTAATAATTGTTTAATTGCGTTAGGAGAATTAGTTGTGCATAATGAAAAATATGGTGTTCGTATAATAAAATTATTACACAAATAATTTATAATATAGATTTTAATCATGTGGAAAATTTATGAAATTAAACAGTTATATGCAATTCAGTTTAATATATATTAAATCTAATAAAAACATGATTCATTATTTTTATAATCAAAATAATGGAAATATATTTATGTATATTACTTTATTTATTTTTATTTTATTTTTTTTAATAAAAAAAATAAGATTATTTTACTCAGGTTTTAATAATATTAGTTATATCAGTGATAAAATTTATTTAAACGCTAATAATTATATTTGTATATTAACTGTTGAAAAGATTAGATTATTACTGAATGTTACGTTAAAAAAAGTTCATGTAATACAAGAACTACCACCTCTTAGTGAAAATGTATTGCAACAACAAAAAAAATGTTCATTGTATACTAAATCATTAAATTTATTAAAATCAATAATATTTTGGTTTAAGTGAGGTAACATGTTACATAAGAGCATAATTTCTTGTTTATCTATTGTTCCAGTTTTTTTATTGACTAATATGCCGAATAATAATATAGGCAATATAATTAATAATGGACTTGATATATTTAATTTTTCTGTTCAATCATCAATAATATTAACTGTATTGAGTGTAATTCCCGCTTTATTATTAATGATGACATGTTTTACTCGTATTATTCTTGTGTTTAGTTTTTTAAGAACAGCATTAGGAACGCCTTATTCTCCTCCTAATCAAATACTTGTTGGTTTGTCATTATTTTTAACGTTATTTATTATGTCTCCGGTGTTTAAAAAAGTATCTAATATAGCAATTGTACCGTTATGCAAACATGAAATTAATTTAGACGTAGCTCTACAGAATGGTATAAAACCATTTCATGAATTTATGTTAAAACAAACTAGAAAATCTGATCTTTCTGTATTTTTACGATTAGCTAAAGTATCACCTAAAACATATTGTAGTGAAGTACCTATTCAAGTTTTATTACCAGCATTTATGATTAGCGAATTAAAAACTGCTTTCCAAATTGGTTTTACAATTTTTTTACCTTTTTTAATTGTTGATTTAGTAGTTGCCAGCGTTTTAATGTCTTTAGGTATGATGATGGTTCCACCTTCTACAATTTCTTTGCCGTTAAAATTAATTTTATTTGTTTTATCAGATGGTTGGAGATTATTAATTATATCTCTTTCAAAAAGCTTCTTTGTGTAAAAACTTATTTTTTGATTATTAATTAAGACGGTTATTATTATGAGTCAAGAATTTTTAATTACATTATTTCAAGATTCTATTAAATTTGCATTATTTGTATCTGCGCCGTGTTTGTTGTCTACTTTATTAAGTGGTATATTAATGAGTATATTTCAAACATCAGTACAAATAAATGAACAGACATTATCGTTTATACCTAAGATCATATCAATGATTTTATCTTGTATTTTGTTTGGACCCTGGATGCTACGACTCACTATAGAATATATAGAAAATATTTTTCATATAATATCAATTATGAACTAATAAACATGATGAATAATTTACTTTACAAATATATTTTTGGTATGAATGGTAAAATTATATTAATAATGTCGCGTATTTTCGCGACTTTGATATGCTCTAAGATATTTAGCCATATTAATTATGATTTATCTATTAAGTTTTTTTTAGTATATTTAATTAGTCGTTTATTAGAACCTTTTATATTTGGTTATCACATCAATCATTATGACATAGAATTTTTTATAATTTTATGTAACCAAATTTTAATAGGAATGGTGATAGGGCTGTTGTTTCAATGTTTATTTTCTAGTATAATTTTAGCAGGAGAAGTTCTTAGCGCCCAGATTGGTTTATCATTTTCTACATTTTTTGATTTAGGTCACAAAATTTATTCTTTAGTTCTTTCACATTTGTTAAATATTTTTTTTTTATTTGTGTTTTTCATATATAATGGTCACTTAAAATTAATTATTTTGTTAATAAAAAGTTTTTATATATTTCCATTATATAATGTACCTATACATAAAAATACTTTTTTATCTATTATCAATTTTTCTAGTCTTATTTTTTTAAACGGAGTATATTGTGTTTTACCACTTTTGTTTTTTTTTTTAATTTTATTTATAGCATGCGTGCTATTAAATCGATTAGTACCTAATACATCTTTATTTTCTTCTTTTCCGATTATTATTTTTGTTGTTGGCATGATTTTATTGAAATATTTTGTTTGTCAGTTTTATGGACTTAGTAAAACATTGCTGGATTATTTATTTTATTACTTAAAAATGTATATATTTAAATTGTTTAATTATTCGTAAGATTATTTATCTTATATATATTAGTTTTTCAGGACTTAATTGTAATAATATACATGATTATCGTGTATATTATTTTTAAACATCAAATATTAGTTTATATCATTTTATTGGAGATCTTATAGTAGATCTCCGGTAATTATGTATAGGTGTAAACAGAGTACTTACTCAATAATAAGTATTATTTAATTTTTTTTTCTTCGTATAAAACATGTTTTCTAATAATTGGATCGTATTTTTTTATTTTTAATTTATTAACTTGATTTCTTTTGTTTTTAGTAGTGGTATAGTAGTGTTTACTTCCACTAGATGAAATTAATTTTATTTTAATTCTATTATTTTTAGCCATATTTTCTCTTATTTATATAATGTATTTTTTGTATATTTTTTCAATTCCAAATTTGTTTATCATTCTCAATCCTTTTGATGATATACGTATTTTTATTTTTTTCTTTTTATTTGGTAACCAGAAGGAATGATATTGTATATTTAACGAAAATTTTCTTTTAGTAGCATTCATAGCATGTGATCTATTTTGACCTAACATAGATTTTTTTTTAGTAATTTGACATATTTTAGGCATAGTGATTATTCCGTTTAATTGTATAGAATTATTTTTATAAATTTATAAAATTTTTAAATTTATAAATTTTAATTGTTATTTATTACAACATGTATTTTTATATCTATTAATAGAATTTATTATTTCTAATTTTGCATATTCGACATCTTTCCATCCGTTTATTATAACTGATTTATTTTTTTCTAGTTTTTTATAATTTTCAAAAAAATGAATAATTTGTTTTTTTAACAATTGCGATAATTGATGAATATCATGAATATTAGTATATTCTTGTGTAATTTTAGTATGCGGTACAGCAATTATTTTTTTATCCATCCCTGATTCATCTTGCATATCTAATAATCCTATAGGACGACAGCGAATGATAGATTTAGGTTGCAGTGGATATGGACTTGGTATCAAAATGTCTAATGGGTCTCCGTCTAATGATAAGGTATGGTTAATAAATCCGTAATTACAAGGATAAAACATATTAGTAGGTATGAATCTATCAACATATAACATTTGAAATGATTTATGCAGTTCATATTTTATAGGACTAGAAAATGCAGGAATTTCTATAATTCCGTATATATCATCAGGAGCATTTTTTCCTGTAGGTATTTGAATAGAATTTTTCATTTTTTTATATTTGTAAATATAGATAGTTATAATAATAAATTATTATATAAAATAATTTATTATTTAATATTGATATTATTAAATAACCATATATTAATATGATTGTCAGTATAGAAATAATTAAAATTTATTAATTAGTAATATCTCAATATATAGATAAATGTACTTGTATATTTATTGAATTGATTTATGAATTTTATGTGTATGTTGTATATTTTACAGGTTTGTATCGACTTAAGGTGCATTAAAATGTTATTTTTTAATGATGTAGAAAAAGATTTAAATGTTTTATTACATAATATGCAACAAATAATATTTTATTTAAATAAAAATAAATATAATAGTATTGTTAAAATAAAAAAAACATATTGTTTAATTGTATCAAATCGATATGGAAGTACAGATAATATCGAATTGTTTAATTATATTAATAGTGCAGTTACTACATACAATAATCACAAACAATACTCGGTAGAATCTAGTGATGCGTCTATTGCAGGAATATGTAAATCTATTGACAAATCAATTTATTTATCTCAATATGTCACTAAAGATCAATTTATCGGTTTACCTCATGCAAATTTATTATACTGTAATGACAAAAAAATAAATTTATTTTTTCCTCAATCTTTCAGTATAAATGAAATTAATGATTTAGTCAATATAGCAGATTCTGCAGCATTAAATTTCGATTCTAGGATTGTTAATACCGACAGTTCTGCTTTTGAATATTTTGTTGATATAAAGGTTATCGGAAATAGTTTAGGCTGGATAGGACATCAGTTATCTACGTATAATTGTTTATCTAGTTGTGTTGTAGCTCGTGATCATAATTCGATGGAAAAAGATTTTAGTTATACTGTTTCAAGAGATTTTAATGATTTGGACGATCCAATATTTGTCGGGCAGAATAGTGCTAGGAAAAGTATTGCAAAATTAAACTCAAAAAAGATATCTACACAAGTTTCTCCTATTATCTTTAGTTCAGATATTTCTTATGAGTTATTTTTTTGTTTAATGAGCGCAATTAATGGACATGTTGTATATAATAAATCAACATTTTTGTTAAATTATTTAGGCAAAAAGATTTTTCCTAATTGGTTAAATATTTTTGAAAATCCTTTTTTAAATAAAGGTTTATCATCTAGTTTATTTGATAATGAAGGTGTAGCGACTGTTACGAGAAAGATTATAAAGAACGGTATTTTAAAAACGTGGTTATTGGATACATATTCATCTAATCGTTTAAATATGTATAATACTGGACATGCTGGAGCAGCATATAATTGGTTAGTATCAGCATCAGCTAATACTAAATTTTTAAAATCATTTGATGACATTATACATTCTATGTATCAGGGATTTTTTGTAACTGAATTACTAGGTGATGGTTTTAATATCATGACCGGAGAGTATTCAAGTGGTGCATGTGGTTTTTGGATAGAAAAGGGAAAAATACAATATCCTGTTCATGAAATAACTATTTCAGGTAATTTATTGGATATATGGAAAAATATTGTTTGTATGGCTGATGATATAAATCTAAAAAATAAAATTCAATGTTCCTCTTTGTTAATAGATAAAATACAAATTTCTGGATTTTAATAAATTATTATATATTATGAAGTTGATTTATAAGCCGGGTTCTGTTTAAAACAGTCATTTATCTAGATTAATAATCACTTATTAATTCACAAGCAGTCTACCCGGAGTAATATGCGGGTCACATTCTCCTTCTTGACCTTGCTCCTGGTGGAAGTTTACCGTGCCGAAATTGTTACCAATTTTGCGGTGCGCTTTTACCGCACCATTTCACCTTTTCCTATTAAAATTATATATAATTATATTGTAATAGGTAGTTTATTTTCTGTTGCACTAGTCGTAAGATTGCTCTTCCCAGGTGTTACCTGGCACCATACCCTATGGAGCCCGGACTTTCCTCTGTGTGCAATAATTATTGTTACAGTGACTGTTCAATCAACTTCATAAAATATTTTTTTTAATTATTTTATTATAAAGAACATTTTTATTAAGTCTACATATTTTTTTAGTAATTTTTATTGCTGTAGTATTACTAGTTTCTTTTTTTATTATATTAAAAATTTTTAATATTCGCGAAGATATAATATTTTTGTTATTTTTTTTAGCTCCATTAATAATAATAGTTATTTCTCCTTTTTTCCAATATATATCGTCATTAATTATTAATAATAATTGTTCAGCTGTTCCTTTTTGTATATTTTCCCATTTTTTGGTTATTTCTCTAGCAATTGTTATTTTTCGTGTAACACCCATATTTTTTTTTATTAATTGAATTGTATGCACTAATCGTTTGGGAGATTCATATAAAATTATTGTTCGATTTTCTTTACGTAAAGAATATATTTTTTTTTCACATTTTTTTTTTTTATTTGGTAAAAATCCTTCATAACAAAATTGATTAGCTTTTAATCCTGCAGCACAAAGAGCTGTAATAGCTGCGCAAGCTCCGGGTAGAGGTACTACACGAATATTATTACGATATGCGTATTTGACGAGTATATATCCGGGATCATTAATAATTGGAGTGCCGGCTTTAGACACAATTGCAATATTATTACCATTTTTTAAAATATTAATATATTGGTTAGTTTTTTTTTTTTCATTAATAGTATTTAAAGATAGTAATTTATTTACAATAGAAAAGTGATTTAATAAAATTAATGTATGTTTAATGTTTTCAGTTATAATAAAATCTACTTTTTTTAAAATATTAATAGATCTATAAGTTATATCTAATAGATTTCCTATTGGTGTTGGTACGATATATAGTAAACCAATATTATTTTTTTTTTATACATAAAAATTAATGATTCCTTATATTATTAATTATAAATTATAATAAATAATATACTAGATAATAATTTTTAGTAAATAATTTTATTGATATATAAATACAGTTTTTTTAATTAAATTATAAAATTTTTATTTTATATGATAAATTTATTCAATGGTTTAAATTATTTAATAATATAAAAATAATTATTTTAATATATTGATTAAGGGTTTTATTAAGGATAATAATAATTGAAAAGAACAGTTATTACTGGTTTTGGAATTGTTTCAAGTATTGGCACTACTACAAAAAATATTGTAAAATTATTAAAAGAAGGTATTTCAGGAATAATTTTTTCTAAAAAAATGAAAGAATATGGTTTACATAGTAATGTGTGGGGAGAAGTATCGTCTAGAAGAATCAATCAAATACCTAAAAATTTTTTACGATTTATGAATTTAGAATCGATATATTCTTATTTATCTTTACAAGATGCTATTAAGGATAGTAAATTACATCCTGATATATATATGAAAAATCCTAGAGTGGGTATTATCATGGGATCTGGTAGTGGAGCTGCTAAACTACACACATATTTTTTTAAAAATAAAAAAAATAATGGTAATAAAATTAGCCCGTATTCTGCCATTAAAAATATGCCTTCTTCTATTTCAGCTTGTTTAGGTACTTTTTTTAAGATTTATGGTATTAATTATTCTATTAATTCTGCTTGTTCTACTTCTGCACATTGTATTGGTAACGCATATGAATTAATTTCTTCGGGTAAACAGGACATTATTTTTGCAGGTGGTGGAGAAGAATTGAGCATAGAGTTAGCGCGTCAATTTGATGCTATGAGAGTTTTATCTATAAGATTTAATAAAACACCTGAATGTTCTTCTCGCGCATTTGATAAAAATCGTGACGGATTTGTTATTTCTGGAGGCGGAGGAGTTGTTATTTTAGAGGAGTTAAGTTTTGCTTTATCACGAAATGCCAGGATATATGCTGAAATAATTGGCTATGGAGCTACTTGTGATGGTTATAGTATGGTACATCCGTCAGGAGATGGTTTTGTACGTTGTATGAATTATGCTACAAAAAATGTTAAAGATTCTATTGATTATATTAATGCTCACGGTACTTCTACTAAAATTGGCGATATTAAGGAATTAGATGCTATAAAAAAAGTTTTTAATGGTTTTAGTATTCCTTATATATCATCTACTAAATCAATTACCGGTCATTCATTAGGAGCTTCTGGAGTTCAAGAAATAATATATACTATGTTAATGATTAAATATAACTTTATTGCTCCTAGTAT
Source organism: Buchnera aphidicola (Cinara kochiana kochiana) (assembly GCF_900698905.1). Classification (NCBI taxonomy): domain Bacteria; kingdom Pseudomonadati; phylum Pseudomonadota; class Gammaproteobacteria; order Enterobacterales; family Erwiniaceae; genus Buchnera; species Buchnera aphidicola. The sequence goes on from NZ_LR217707.1 coordinate 63,214, forward strand.
AAATATAGATTCTTTAGATCCTATTGCGTACAATATGAATATTGTTACAAAACCTATAAATACTGTTATTAATATGGCTATTTCTAATAGTTTTGGTTTTGGGGGCACTAATGCTAGCTTAGTAATTAAAAAATTTTATAAATAGATGATTATTTTGAATTTTTTTATTCATGTATATATGCTCGTTGTTTCTCTTATAAAAATAAATTTAGTAATTTGATATATCTGAAATGATATTCATGAATTAAATATATTTATATTATTTTAAATATTTTCTATAATATGTTTGTAAGTATAATAATAAAAGTTATTTTTATATAATATTAATATTAATATTAATAAATATATTAAATATAATTTTATTTTTAATTTTTTATATTATAAGGTTTTATATATGAATCAATTAGAACGGTTAAGAAAATATACTACTGTAGTAGTTGATAGCGGAGATATAGAATGCATTACTAGATATAAGCCTCAGGATGCTACTACTAATCCAACATTAATTTTAAAAAGTGTTTTATCAAAAAAATATGATTTCATCGTTAATAATGCCGTTCAGTATGCTAAAAAAATGGGTGGTTCGATATCACAAAAAATACAAAATGCTAGTGATATGGTTTCTGTTGGATTTGGTGCAGAAATTTTAAAGTATATTCCTGGATATATTTCTACTGAGATTGATGCACGATTATCTTTTAATACTGAACAATGTATACAAAAATCAATTAAATTAATTGATTTATATCGTATTCACGGAGTTGATGTTTCTCGTGTACTTATTAAGTTAGCGGCAACATGGGAATGTATTCAAGCAGCTTATCAACTAAATAAATTAGGAATTTTATGTAATTTAACTTTACTATTTTCTTTTGCTCAAGCTCGTGCTTGTGCGGAAGCTAATGTATTTTTAATTTCTCCATTTGTTGGGCGAATTTATGATTGGTATAAAAAATTTTGTTTAGATTCTTCATATGACGCTGTTACTGATCCGGGTGTTTTAGCTGTAAAAAAAATTTTTAAATATTATAAAAAACATATGTATCAAACTATTATTATGGGAGCAAGTTTTAGACGAATAGAGCAAATTTTAGAATTATCGGGATGTGATCGTATTACTATATCTCCTGACTTGTTAGAGCAATTAAAAACGCAAAATTTTAGTTTTGCTAGAAAATTAGATGCTACAAAAATCGTCACCGTAGTAGATCAACCGATTCCATTATCGGAATCTGAATTTAGATTTTTACATAACCAAGACGCAATGGCTGTAGAAAAATTATCTGAAGGTATTCGACAATTTAGTTGTGATCAAATAAAATTAGAAAAATTTTTATTACATACTCTATAATTTTGAAAAATTATATTTAAATAATGAGTTTTAATATTTTAAAAGAATTATTTTATAAAGGGAATATACATGTTGTTTCGACGAGAGTTATCGAATGCTATTCGAATTTTGAGTATTGATGCTATTCAGAAAGCACAATCAGGTCATCCTGGAGCTCCTATGGGTATGGCTGATATTGCTGAAGTATTATGGCGTGATTTTTTAAAACACAATCCTAATAATCCGCTATGGCAAAACAGAGATCGTTTTGTTTTATCTAACGGTCATGCTTCTATGTTATTATATAGTTTACTGCATTTATCGGGATATAATATATCTATAGATGATTTAAAAAATTTTCGACAATGTTTTTCTAAAACTCCCGGACACCCTGAAGTTGGTTGTACTCCTGGCGTAGAAATTACTACTGGTCCTTTAGGCCAAGGATTAGCTTCTAGCGTTGGTATGGCTATTGCTGAAAAATTATTGTCACAATATTTTAATAGAAATAATTTTAATATTATTGACCATTATACATGGGTATTTGTTGGTGATGGATGTTTAATGGAAGGTATTTCTCATGAAGTATGTTCATTAGCAGGTACTTGGAATTTAGGTAAATTAGTTGTTTTTTATGATAAAAACGGTATTTCTATTGATGGTGAAATATCTGGATGGTTTACTGATGATACTAAAAAACGGTTTTTATCATATAACTGGCATGTAATAGAAGTCAATGGTCATAATCCAGAAGAAATAATTTGCGCGATAAATATTGCTAAAAATAATTTAAAGAAACCATCATTAATAATTTGTAATACAGTTATTGGATTTGGTGCTCCTAATAAATCCGGTAAATCCAGCGCTCATGGCGCACCTTTAGGTGAAGTAGAAATTTCTTTAACTCGTAAACAATTAAAATGGAATTATCCTCCGTTTTTTATTCCTGAACATATATATTCTGCGTGGAATGCAAGTCGTTCAGGAGAATTAGCAGAAGCATCATGGAATAGTTTATTTAAAAAGTATTCTATAGAATATCCAGAATTATCTTCAGAATATATGCGTCGATTTAAACAACAATTACCCGATGAATTATACAGTAAATTACAAAAATTTTTATTAAAATTAAATAATTCACCGAAAAATATTTCGACGCGTGAAGCTTCACAAAATATTTTAGAAAAATTTGGGTCATTTTTACCAGAATTAATTGGCGGTTCTGCTGATTTAGCTCCTAGCAATTTAACTGTTTGGTCTGGATCTAAAGCTATACACGCAAATAAATCCGGAAACTATATTCATTATGGAGTAAGAGAATTTGGCATGACAGCAATAGCAAACGGAATATATCACCATGGTGGATTTATTCCCTATACTGCTACTTTTTTAGTTTTCGTAGATTATGCTCGTAATGCTATACGAATGGCTGCATTAATGAAAACACGACAAATTTTTATCTACACACACGATTCCATTGGTTTAGGAGAAGACGGTCCTACTCATCAACCAGTTGAACATATTTCTACATTAAGATATATACCCAACTTAAGTGTTTGGAGACCATGCGATTCTGTTGAAACTGCAGTATCTTGGTACTACGGACTTAGTAGAAAGAATGGTCCTACCTCTTTAATATTATCTCGTCAAAATATAGTTCAATTTTCTAGAACAGATGATCAAATAAAAAATATTTTTAAAGGTGGATATATTTTAAGGGAATATGGAAAAATAATTAATTTAATTATTATTGCAACTGGATCAGAAGTACCGTTGGCGATTGATGTTGCTAAAGAATTATATAAATTAGGTTATCATACTAGGGTAGTGTCTATGGTTTCTACTGATTGCTTTGACAATCAAGATAAAATGTATCGTGATTCTGTTTTGCCTATCAAAATTGTAAATCGAGTATCTATTGAAGCAGGTACTAGCGAATATTGGTATAAATATGTAGGAATTAATGGTTTGAGAATCGGTATTGATTCTTTTGGTGAGTCTGGACCTGGTAACAGAGTATTTGAAATATTTGGTTTTATAGCAAATAAAATAGTAGCTCGTATTAAAAAGTATTTTTTTAGTTAATAAAAAAATAATAATTTTTGTTTCATTTATTTGAATTTTTTATGTTTTTTAAAATTATTTTTACTAAAATTATAATTTTTGATTATATAAGATAATATTAGGGCATGATATGTGTACTAAAGTAGTAAATTTGACGCAAAAATTAGTTAATATACCATCAATTAGCCCGAAAGATCTTGGTTGTCAAGAAATTTTAATAAAAAGATTACAATTGTGTGGTTTTTATGTTGAAAGAATAAATTTGAATGATACCAATAATTTTTGGGCATGGCGAGGATATGGAAAAACTATTACTTTTTTAGGACATACTGATGTAGTACCTGCAGGAAATATACTTGATTGGAATACATCACCATTTTTGTCTACCATAAAAAATGGTGTTTTATTTGGTAGAGGCGTAGCAGATATGAAAGGTTCAATAGCTGCTATGGTAATAGCTGTAGAAAATTTTATTAAAAAAAATCCTAATCATTATGGCCGTATATCATTTTTAATTACTTCAGATGAAGAATCTACAGGAAAAAATGGTATTAAAAAAGTAATTTCTTTATTAAAAAAACGTAAAGAAATAATTGATTACTGTTTAGTTGGAGAACCGACTAGTGAAAAAAAATTAGGTGATTGTATTAAAAATGGTCGTCGAGGTTCATTATCAATTGATTTAATAATATATGGTAAACAAGGTCATGCAGCATATCCGGAATTATCTATAAATCCAATTCACATATCAGTACCTTTTTTAGCTGAACTGTCCACATTATCTTTTGATAACGGCAATGATTTTTTTATACCAACTACATTACAAATTTTAAAAGTATCTTCAGGAAAAAATTATGTAACTAATATGATTCCTGGAGATTTAAGTATTTCTTTGAATGTAAGATTTAGTCCTTTGTCAACAGAAAGAAATATTATACATGTAATTAAAAGCTTACTTAAGAAATATTTCATACGATATTCTATTCATTGGACTTGTTATGCTAAACCGTTTTTTTTCTCACCTGATGTTTTTTGTGATATTGTAACTAAAAGTATATATCGTTTTACTAATGTAAATCCTGCTATTAAAACAAATGGCGGCACTTCTGATGGTCGATTTATGATAAATGTCGCTAATCAAATGGTAGAATTTGGTTTATTAAATGCTACTATTCATCAAGTAAATGAATGTATTAGTATTAAAGATTTATTTACATTACAAAATATTTATTTTGACTTATTAAGTAGATTATTTTTATAATTTTTATATATAATATATTTTATAAATTAATTTTATATAATGTTTATGCAATGATAACGATCATTTATCATTGCATAAAATATAATATATTACTGTATAATAGTAATATATTATTGTTTTTATGAATAATTATTATTAAATTCTATATTTATATGGGGGTAATTTTGTTAACATGTTATCAAAGTAAAATATATTTTATATATAGAGTACACTATAAATTAATTGAATTAATAATTTTTTTTAAAATATGTTGATTTTTTTGTAATAACGGTGTCATAGGTAACCTTAATGTATCTGATTCTATTAAACCGATATATTTCGCTGCCCATTTTATAGGTATTGGATTTGTTTCTTTGAATAAAAGATGATGGAGAGTATTTAATTTTTTATTTATTTGTCTGGCCTTATTAAAATCTCCTTTTAATGCTAATTTACACATTTTTGTCATATAGTTTGCTGCAATATTTGCTGTTACTGAAATAACTCCGATCCCCCCAAGCTGAATAAAATCTAAAGCCGTTGTATCGTCTCCACTAATCAAGAGAAAATCGTTTCCTACTAATTGTTTAATTTTATGGATTCTAGATAAATCTCCTGAAGCATCTTTTAACCCAATTATATTTTTATATTTTGATAGTTGAGCAATTGTTTCTGGTAATAAATTACATCCTGTTCGATTGGGAACATTATATAGTATTTGCGGTAAATAGGTACTTTCAGAAATAGCTTTAAAGTGTAGATATAATCCTTGTTGTGTAGGTCGATTATAATAAGGAGTAACATTTAAACAACCTGAAATACCAGATTTTTCAAGTTTTTTAGTTAATATAATGCTTTCAGAAGTAGCATTAGATCCAGTACCAGCTATTACAGGTATTTGTTCATCTACAAATTCTAAAGTATTCATAATTACATTGGTGTGTTCTTTTTGGGTTAATGTGGCTGACTCTCCGGTCGTTCCTACAGAAACTATTGCATTGGTTTTATTGCGGATATGATAATTAATTATTTTTTTTAAACTTTTTTTGCAAATATTTCCTTTATCATCCATCGGTGTAATAAGAGCAACCATACTTCCTTTAAACATTTTTTGATTCCTTGTGCAAACAAGAATATATGTATTTAAATACAATTAATATTGTTGAGTAATTCAAATTATTATTTATTATAATTAATATTTTATTTATTATTGATAATAAACTTTTTATAAAATTTAATTTTAATGTATTTTTATATTTATTTTTATGCAAATAATTTTATTTTAATAAATTTTCATGTATATAAAATTATTTAATTATAACAATTTTGGTATATAAAAGTATAATTTTATTTGAATTAATAAATAATTATCTGTGATTTAATTTTATGATGTATGCGGATTGTTATCCGCATTGAGCTCGAAAACGTAGAACATGATCCATTAATGTTATTGCCAACATAGCTTCTGCTATTGGAACAGCTCTTATACCAACACAAGGATCATGACGTCCTTTTGTTATTATGTAAGTTTCTTTTCCGAATTTATTAATTGTTTTTCCGGGTATCTTAATGCTAGATGTAGGCTTAAAAGCTGCTTGTACAATTATTGGTTCTCCATTGCTAATTCCTCCTAAAATTCCTCCTGAGTGATTACTAGAAAATCCATTTGGCACAATTTCATCTCTATGTATATCTCCGGTTTGTTCTACTACATTAATTCCATCACCGATTTCAATGGATTTAGCTGCATTAATACTCATAATTGCATGAGCAATATCTGCGTCTAATCTATCGAATACCGGTTCTCCTAGTCCAATAGGAACATTTTTTGCAATTATAGTAATTTTAGCTCCAATAGAATTACCGGATTTTTTTAATTTTTTCATATATTGGACGATTTGATCAATTTTTTCAGGATTACTACAAAAAAACGGATTATTTTCTACTTCTTTCCATGATTTAAAAGGACATTTAATAGGCCCTAGTTGTGATAAATATCCTTTAATAATGATATTAAATTTTATTTTTAAATATTTTTTCGCAATTGCTCCAGCTGCTACTCGTATAGCAGTTTCTCTTGCAGAAGCTCTTCCTCCGCCTCTATAATCTCTAATTCCATATTTTTTATCATATGTAAAATCAGCATGATTAGGGCGATATATATTTTTGATATCAGAATAGTCTTGTGATCGTGTATCTGTATTTTTAATATTTATCCCTATACTAGTTCCAGTTGTTATTCCTTTAAATACACCAGAAAAAATTTCAATAATATCTTCTTCTCTTCGAGCGGTAGTAAATGAAGAAAATCCAGGTCTTCTTCTGTTTAATTCATGTTGTATATCACTATTTTTTAAAGAAAATCCTGGAGGCACTCCGTCAATAATTCCAGATAACATCGGTCCATGTGATTCTCCACATGTTGTTACTTTAAATAATTTTCCAATAGTATTTCCGGGCATGTAAACCTCATATTTAAAATAATCAAATATATATTTAATTTGCGATTATAATTCTTATTATAATATTTTATTTATTTAAAATAAATAATATATTATTTATATTAATCTATACATATAAATATATATACTTATATTTTTATATAAAATTATTTATACAAATTATAAAACAAATAAGTATTTATAGAATACTATGTATTTTATATATTTTTTATTAAATAACAACACTATGTAAATAATATCGTATTTACAAAATTTATTATAATCATTAAATATTATGGGAAATTTATTTATGAAAAAAAATAATTCAATTGATGTAAATCAAAAAGAAACTTTTTTATATCATATGAAAGGAGTAAAACGAATTATGCAAGACAAAATTTATCATATGAATATCAAAGATGTTAGTAAGTGTAATCTATATAATAAAGATATTTACGTACAAGAAGCTCATAGCTATTATTTTAAAAATACGGTAGATGAACAAGTATGTTCTTTAAATGATAATCCAATTTGTTTTGTTCGTAATATACGTTATAATTTTAACCTTAAAAAATTAAAAAGAGGAGAATATATACCAGAAATTATTTTGGATTTACATGGTATGAATCTATATCAAACACAAAAAGAATTAGGTAAATTAATTACAATTTGTCATCAAGAAAATTTTTTTTGCGCCAGTATTCTTCATGGACATGGCAAAAAGATACTAAAAAAATACGTTCCATTTTGGTTATCAAAACATCCAGATATTTTGGCATTTTATCAAGCTCCTAGAATATTTGGTTATGATGCAGCTATTTTAGTTGTGATAAAAAATGATAATATACGATAAAAATTATATTTATAAATTAATTATATTAATCTTGATTTTGAATAACATTAATTTTTTGTTATTATTGTTATTTTTAATTTTATTTTATTATTTCAAGTATATTATTAATATAATGATATCAAAATAATTATTTATTGTGGAAAATATATTAATTATATATTAAATATATTATTTTTAAATATAAAATTTATTTATTTTCAACGTTAATAATGATATATTAAGTATATTATTAATATAATTGTATTATATAAGTTTTGATATAAAATATAAAATTGTTATTAATGTATAGATCTATTTAATATAGATAATATTTAATAAATATAAATTCAGAATTAATCTGTAAAATTTTTTGATATAGATTTATTAAAAATTACATATGCTGTGTTTTTTTTGCATAAAAAAAAGATTGTTATCTTTTATTATATTTCAGATTAATGATAAATAAGGTAATAAAATTGAATAAAAATCGTGTACGTTTAGCTATACAGAAATCTGGTAGATTGAGTTATGATTCACAAAAATTATTAAAAAGTTGCGGTATAAAAATTAATTTACAAAAATCTAGTTTAATTGCATTTGCTGAAAATATGCCAATTGATGTAATGTTAGTTAGGGATGATGATATTCCTGGATTGATCATGGATGGAGTAGTGGAATTAGGTATTATTGGCTCTAATGTTTTAGAAGAAAAATGTTTAACTAGATTATTAACAGAAGAGCCTGTTTCATATGCTATTTTACAAAATCTTGATTTTGGTATTTGCAGATTATCTCTATCAGTTCCATTAGATATGCGATATTCTGGAATATTATCTTTAAAAGATTCACGTATTGCTACATCATACCCTAATTTATTAAAACGATATTTTGATAAAAAAAATATTTCTTTTAAACCATTTGTTTTGAACGGTTCTGTAGAAGTGGCATATAATTCTGGATTAGCTGATGCGATATGCGATTTAGTTTCTACAGGTGCTACTTTGGACGCTAATGGTTTAAAAGAAGTAGAAACTATTTATAATTCTTGCGCATGTTTAATTTCTCGTAAAATAAAACATTTAATCCCAGAAAAAAGAATTTTTATTAAAAAGTTATTAAATCGTATTCAGGGTGTTATTAAAGCACGAGAATCTAAATATATTATGTTGCATATTGAAAAAGATAAACTAGGCTTAGTGACTGATTTATTACATGGAGCAGAACAACCAACTGTTTTAGAATTATTTGGAAATAAAAATAAAGTAGCTCTCCACATGGTTAGTAGTGAAACTGTTTTCTGGGAAACTATGGAACAATTAAAATTGCTAGGAGCAAGTTCTATTTTAGTTTTACCAATAGAAAAAATGATGGAATAAAATAATTATGTTAAATTTAAATAAAAATATTTTTTATTGGAATCGTTTAACGAAAGAAGAAAAAAATAATATATTGTTAAGACCACGTTTTAATATTAATAATTCTATAAAATCATCTGTTTCAAAAATTATTGACAAAGTTAAACAATATGGGGATGTTGCTTTACATACTTATAATTTAAAATTTGATAAAATAAAATTGGATTCTTTTTATGTTACTCAAGAAAAAATTGATCTTTCTGCTAATTTGGTGTCTGAAACGTTTAAAAAGTCTGTATCAATAGCAAAAAAAAATATTATTTCATTTCACACTAAACAAATAGCTTATGGTTTAGAGGTAGAAACATATCCTGGAGTACGCTGCCAACAAATTATAAGACCAATACATGCAGTAGGTTTATATATTCCTAAAGGAAAATATCCATTAGTTTCAACTGCTTTGATGTTATCTATTCCTGCAAAATTAGCTGGATGTACAAATATTTGTTTATGTTCTCCGCCTCCAGTTAGTAATGAAATATTATATATTGCAAAAGTATCAGGAATTAAACAAGTAATTCAATTAGGAGGCGCGCAAGGTATTGCGGCTCTTGCATTAGGTACTCAGAGTATACAGAGAGTAGATAAAATTTTTGGACCGGGAAACATATTTGTAACAGAAGCTAAATTACAAATCAGTCAATCGGTCCCGAGAGTATCTATTGATATGCCTGCGGGTCCTTCAGAAATGTTGATTATTGCTGATAAGGATTCTAATCCTAATTTTGTTGCTGCTGATTTTTTAGCTCAATTGGAACACGATAATAATTCACAAGTAATATTGTTAAGTACAAGTATTGGTTTATTAAAAAATGTAATTGCTGCGATTAATAGGCAAATTTTATTTTTAACAAAAAAAGATATTATATTATGTTCGTTGAAAAATAGTAGAATTATTATTACTCAATCTTTATTAGATTGTTTTAATATATCAAACTTATATTCTCCTGAACATTTAACCTTACATATAAAAAACTCAGTAAATTTTTTATCATATATAAAAAATGCTGGATCAGTTTTTTTAGGAAAATGGACGCCTGGATCTGCAGGTGACTATATTACTGGAGCAAATCATGTTTTACCCACATATGGATACTCTAATACTTACTCTTCTTTACAAATTTCCGATTTTCAGAAAATAATTACAGTTCAAAAAATGACAAAACAATCTTTAATAAATTTATCAGATAGTATTATTGAATTATCTCAAATAGAAGGAATGGATGCTCATGGTAAATCAATAATAATCAGAACAAATGCTTTAAAAGATATGTCTATTGCGCGTGAGACAATATAATATGAAACGTTTAATTCCACAGCATATATGCGCATTAACTCCGTATCAGTCAGCACGTCGTATTGGTTTAAAAGGTCGAATTTATTTAAATGCCAATGAATCTCCTTGGATTAACACTGTTAAGTGTAAACATAGTAATTTAAATAGATATCCTGATTTTCAGCCGTATGAACTATTAAAGAAATATTCTAAATATTCTGGTGTCGCAAAAGAAAATATTTTAATTACTCGGGGTGCTGATGAAGGAATAGAAATACTTGTACGTTCTTTTTGCGCGCCAAATCATGATAAAATTATGTTTTTTCCTCCTACATATGATATGTATGCTGTGAATGCTGATATTTTCAATATAAAGCAAGTCGTTATTCCTATTTTATCCGATTTTCAATTAGATTTAATTAATATTAAAAAAAATATCGGTGATATTAAATTAATTTATATATGTAATCCTAATAATCCAACCGGAAATTGTTTTTTGCGGAAAGATATTATTAGTATTCTTAAATTTATTCCACAAACTACTTTATTAGTTATTGACGAGGCTTATATAGAATATTCTTTAGTCAATAGTTTTACCCATGAATTAACAAAATATACTAATTTAGTTATACTGCGAACCTTATCGAAAGCTTTTGGTCTTGCATCTTTACGATGTGGTTTTGTGCTATCGAATACGTATATTATTAATGTTTTAAAGAAAGTATTAGCTCCTTATCCTATTGCTACTCCTGTATCAGATATTGCCGTACAATCATTAAAATTAGATAATATTAAACGTGTACAAAAAAATATATTAAAAATATTAAATAATAAAGAATTTTTAGTTGAAAAATTAAAGCACTTATCTTGTATCAAAAATATTTTTCCAAGTAATACTAATTTTATTCTTATTCAATTTTTTCGATCTAAAAGTATCTTTCGGTATTTTGTTTCACACGGAATAGTTATTCGTGATCAATCTCATAAAATAGGTTTAAAAAATTGTTTAAGAATATCAATTGGAAAAATAGATGAATGTCAAGATTTAATTGCAGCATTATATATGTTTGAAGGAAAAAAACTATAAGATGAAAAAAAAATTTTTATTTATTGATCGTGATGGTACATTAATTCAGGAACCTAAAAAAAAATTTCAAATTGATAGTTATAGTAAATTTTTTTTAGAAAAAGATGTAATTGTTTCGTTATTACAGTTAATTAAATTAGGATATCAATTAATTATTGTAACTAACCAAGATGGTTTGGGAAGCAAATCTTTTCCGGTTAATAAATTTAGTAAAATACATAATTTAATGTTAAATATTTTTTCTTCACAGAACATTTTTTTTAAAAGTATTTTAATTTGTCCACATTTTGCTCATGAACAGTGCGGTTGTCGCAAACCAAATACTTCATTGGTAAAATATTGGATAAACAATAATAAGTTAGATAAAAAAAATAGTTATGTTATTGGAGACAGAAATACAGATGTTCAATTAGCTCATAATATGGGTATTAAAAGTTTTTTATATCATCCTCAGTTTTTTTCATGGCAACATATTGTTACTCAATTAACATTTCCAAATCGATTGTCAGAGATTTCTAGAAATACTTTGGAAACAAAAATATTTATTAGAATTAGTTTAGATATTCCAATTAATTGTTATATTAATACTGGTATTAATTTTTTAAATCATATGTTAGATCAAATCAGAATACATAGTGGTATTTTTATGTATATTGATGTAATTGGTGATTTATCTATTGATGATCATCATACGGTAGAAGATATAGGTATAACATTAGGGTCTGCTTTACGGCATGCATTAGGAAATAAAATAGGGATATCCAGGTATGGTTTTACGTTACCTATGGATGAAAGTATTTGTTCATGTATTATTGATATATCTGGTCGTTCTTTTTTATCATTTTATGCAAACTTTGTAAATAAATATGTTGGTGATTTAGGTGTATGCATGATAGAACATTTTTTTTATTCATTAAGTCAATCTATGAAAATTACTATTCACTTACATGCTTATGGTAATAACGATCATCATTGTGCTGAAAGTTTATTTAAAGCATTTGGACGTACATTAAAACAAGCTATTTATTTACAAGGAAATATTTTACCTACATCAAAAGGTTTTTTGTAATGTCTATTGTTATTATTAATACAGGTTGTTCCAATTTATATTCTATTACAAGAGCCATACAACGGTTAGGATATCAAGTTAGTATTACTGATTCAATTTATGATATTAAAATGGCTAATAAAATATTTTTACCTGGTGTAGGTACGGCTTCTGCTGTAATAGATATTTTAAAAAATAAAAATTTATTATCATTTCTTAAATGTACAACACAACCTATTTTAGGTATTTGTTTAGGTATGCAGTTATTAGGTTCATATAGTAATGAAGGTAATAAATGTATTTTGTTGAATAGAATAGATCATTCAATTAAAAAATTACCTAATGTTGATTGTTCTATTCCACATATTGGTTGGAATACCGTAAACTATACTATAAATCATTTTTTATTTAAAGATATTGATAATAATACTCGATTTTATTTTTTACATAGTTATTATATGAACGTGAATAAATATACTATTGCTGTCTCTACGCATGGTATACAATTTTGTGCCGCGGTAGCAGTAAAAAATTTTTTTGGTGTACAGTTTCATCCAGAGAAATCCGGTTATTCTGGCGAACAACTAATTAAAAATTTTTTAGAGATATAAATATATGATTATTCCATCATTAGACTTTATTCAAGGTAAAATAGTACGATTATATCAAGGAAATTATACTTGTAAAACATATTATGATATTGATATATTTAAACAAATAGATAAATATATACATAATGGAGCTACTCATATACATTTAGTGGATTTAGATGGATGTAGCAATCCCTTATATCGTCAAAAAAATATTTTATCAATTATTTCTCGTTATAAAAATATTTATTTTCAAGTTGGCGGCGGTATACGTACACAAAATGATATAGAAGATTTATTCCATGCTGGTGCTGATAAAATTGTTATCGGTACTTCGGCTATTTTACATCCCAATCAATTTAAAAAATGGTTATTTAAATATGGAGGCGATAAATTAATATTAGCGGTTGATATAAAAATAAATAACAAAGATGAAAAAAAAATTGCTATTCATGGATGGAAGACAGTTACTAATATGGATATAGAAGATATTGTTAATTCTTTTATTCCGTGGGGATTAAAAAATATTTTATGTACGGATATATCAAGAGATGGAACGTTTTTGGGGCCTAATGTTATTCTATATAAATATTTAAAGAAAAAATTTCCAAATATTATACTACAATCTTCTGGAGGTATTTGTTCAGTCGCAGATATATGTCTTTTAAAAAAAAATAGAATAGAACACGTAATTGTTGGGCGCGCTTTGTTAGAAAAAAAGTTTACTTTTTCGGAGGCTCAGCGATGTTGGCAAAAAGAATAATTGCTTGTTTGGATGTTAAAAACGGAATGGTGGTTAAAGGTATACAGTTTAATAATCATGTTATTGTTGGTCAAATACTTGAATTAGCTCAATATTATTCTAAAGAAGGTATTGATGAATTAGTTTTTTATGATATTTCAGCATCACCTAAAAAAAAATTATTAGATATACAATGGATTACTAGTATTGCTGAAATTATTAATATTCCTTTTTCGGTAGCAGGAGGCATTTCATCAATTAATGATGCGCAAGAGATTTTATCATTAGGAGCTGATAAAATTTCTATCAATTCTCCTGCATTAAAAGATCCGTGGTTAATTAGTAAATTGGCGGATCGTTTTGGAGTTCAATGTGTTGTAGTAGGAGTAGATTCATGGTACGATAAAGCAAATAAAATGTATCAAGTTTTTCAATATACTGGAAATCAAAATAAATCACGTGTTACATCTTGGAACACTATTGATTGGATAAAAAAAGTTCAGAAATTAGGTGCTGGTGAAATTGTATTAAATGCAATGAACACTGATGGGACTCAGCGTGGATATGATGTTCGGCAATTAAAGAAAATACGTAAATGTTGTTCCGTTCCATTAATTGCTTCTGGCGGCGCTGGTAATATGTATGATTTTTTAGATGTATTTAAAATTTCTAAAGTTGATGGTGCATTAGCAGCATCAATATTTCATAATAAAAATATTTCTATTTTAGATTTAAAAAATTTTTTGTTTAATCATGGAGTTACTATCCGTCAATGTTAACTGATAAAAATATTTCAAATTTAAATTGGAATAAATTGAAAAATATGGTTCCCGCAATTGCTCAACATTATGTTTCGGGAGAAATATTAATGTTTGGGTATATGACTCAAGAAGCATTTAATAGTACTATTGAAAAAAAGTTATTTACTTTATATTCTCGACAAAAAAACAGGTTGTGGATTAAAGGAGAAACTTCAAAAAATTTTTTATATGTTAAAAAGGTTGTTACAGACTGTGATTGTGATGTTATTTTGGTACAAGTTCAACCTACCGGCAATACTTGTCATCTTAATAGATTTAGTTGTTTTGAAAATTCTCAACCTATTTATTCTTTTTTATTACATCTTGAAAGTATAATTAAGTCGCGAAAAAAAGAAAAATTAAATAAATCATATATCAGTAATCTATTTTATCAAGGAAGTTCTAGAATTGCTCAAAAAGTGGGAGAAGAAGCAGTAGAAACTGTTATAGCTTTTTTAGAAAAAAACCCTGTTAATATTATTAATGAATCATCTGATTTATTATTTCATTTATTAGTTTTATTACAATCTATAAATATAAGTTTTGAATCAATTATTAATAATTTAAAAAATCGCATGAATAAATAATATATTTATATTTAATTTTTGATAATTACTAATTTTTATATTTTTTGATATATTTTAAAAATATTTATTTTGATTAAGGATATATATGTCAAGTCATGATATTGGTATTATTGGTATGGGAGTTATGGGAAAAAATTTAGCATGTAATATTGCTAATACGGGATACAAAGTATCAGTTTTTAACCGATCATATAATAAAACAATGAAAAAATTGTTTAAAAAACCAATTGAACGATTATTTCCATACCTTGCTATAAAAGATTTTATTAATTCATTACGCAAACCTCGTTGTGTTATGTTAATGATACAATCAGGCAATCCGGTTGATGAATTAATACATACTTTATTATCTTATTTATGTTCCGGTGATTTAATAATAGATGGAGGTAATTCATTTTATTTAGATACAGTTAAACGATTCCATTTCTTGCAAAAAAAATCTATTCAATTTCTTGGAGTAGGAATATCAGGTGGATCAGAAGGTGCTTTAAAAGGTCCCTCAATTATGCCCGGTGGAACTATTGAAGCATATGAATTAGTAGCTCCTATTTTTAAAAATATTTCAGCCAAATATCATAAAGAAGAATGTGTAGAATATTTAGGTCCTGATGGAGCTGGACATTATGTAAAAATGGTTCACAATGGTATTGAATATAGTGATATGCAATTAATTGCAGAAACATATTCTTTATTAAAAAATTTAGTTGGTATGAATAATATAGAATTATCAAATATTTTTGAGTACTGGAATAAAGGAGAATTATGTAGTTATTTGATAGAAATTACGGGAAATATTTTACGTAAACAGGATGAAGATGGCAACTTTATAATAGATTATATTTTAGATTCTGCATCTAATAAGGGTACTGGAATATGGACAGCTAAAAGTGGGTTAGATTTATACGCACCTTGTTCTGTAATTACGGAATCTGTTTTTGCACGATATTTATCTTCCTGTAAAGCTAATAGAATGATTGCATCTACAATATTATCTGGTCCGAAAATATTTAAAATTAGTAATCTGGATAAAGAAAAATTTATCAAGGATATTCGAAAAGCTTTATTTTTGGGGAAAATTATTTCATATGCACAAGGTTTTGGTTTAATGAAAAAAGCATCTGAATGTTATTCTTGGAATTTATCTTTTTCTAAAATAGCTAAAATTTTTCGATCTGGATGTATTATTCGAGCAAATCTTTTAAATAATATTGCTGAAGCATATTCTGAAAATAATGATTTAATTGATTTGTTATTTACTCCAATATTTCGAGATATTATTAATAGATATCATCTTTCTTTACGTAATATTATTGGTATGGCTGTATGTAATGGAATTTCTGTTCCAGTTTTTTCTGCTGCTTTGTCGTACTACGATGCATATCGTACCGTGAATTCTTCTGCTAATCTAATACAAGCGCAACGAGATTATTTTGGATCTCATACATATCATAGGATTGATCAGTCAGGTATATTTCATACAGATTGGTTAGATAAATAAAATAATTTTTGTTAAACTGTATATATAAATACATATTAGTAAATATTTAATAAATTGTTATATTTGAATATAAAAATTACTTAAAATTTAATTAATTAAATTTTATATATAAAATTTTTATTTTTTATAATTATGGTTTTTTATGAAACATTCTATGTATAAAAATTTAGTGACATGTGCATTTCCTTACGCTAATGGTGAGATACATTTAGGGCATTTGTTAGAACAAATACAAGCCGATATTTGGGTACGATATTTACGTTTAAAAGGTTATTCGGTTATTTTTTTATGTGCAGATGATGCGCATGGAACAGCGGTTATGTTAAAAGCTAAAAAAATGAAAATTAGTCCTAATCAATTAATTCATTGTATGCAAAAACAACATAAGAATATTTTTTTAAAATTTTCTGTTTTTCATGACCATTATTCATCTACACATAGTAAAATTAATAAAAATTTATGTAGCAAAATATTTAATATAATATTAAAAAAAAATTTTTTAAAAGAAAAACAAATTGCTCAATTATATGATATTAAATTAAATATGTTTTTATCAGATCGATTTGTTAAAGGTACTTGTCCGCATTGTAAATCAGATAATCAATATGGAGATAATTGTGATGTTTGCGGAGCAACTTATAATGCAACAGAATTATTAAATGTTATTTCTCAATTGTCAAATTCATCACCGGAGATAAAATTTTCCAATCATATATTTTTCAGATTATCTATTTTTTCAAATTTTTTAAAAAAATGGATTAATTCTGGTGTATTACAAAAATCTGTATTAAATAAAATAAATGAGTGGGTAAATAGTAGTCTACATTCTTGGAATATTTCAAGGGACCATCCGTATTTTGGTTTTAAAATTCCCGGTTATTCGGATAAGTTTTTTTATGTATGGTTGGATGCTCCTATTGGATATATTAGTTGTTTTAAAGAATTATGTAATCTTAGACAAGATATTAATTTTGATGAATTTTGGTCATTAAATTCTAAACATAAACTATACCATTTTATTGGTAAGGATATTATTTATTTTCATGCTTTATTTTGGCCTTCTATTTTAGAAGGATGTAATTATAGAAAACCGACAAAAATATTTGCTCATGGTTATTTAACTTTTAAAGGTATCAAATTATCTAAGTCTAAAGGATCAATGATATCAGCTAGTCAATGGTTATCACATTTTGATTCTGATTCTTTGCGATATTATTTTGCTTCAAAATTATCTAATACTATTGAAGACATAGATATGAATTTATATGATTATGCATATAAAATTAACGCAGATATTGTTAATAATATTATAAATTTAGCGTCAAGAAATGCTTCTTTTCTAGAAAAATATTTTGATAATATATTATCAAATCAATTTATAGAATCAGTTCTATATAAAAAATTTATTGATGCATCTGTAGAAATTGAAGATTTTTTCAAGGATAGAAAATTTTCTTTGGTAGTTCAAAAAATTAGAAATTTAGCAGATATTGCTAACAAATATATTAGTCAAAAACAACCATGGATATTGATAAAGAATATATCTAATAAAAATAAAGTACATAATATTTGTTCGGTAGGTATTAATTTATTTAAGATTTTAATGATTTTTTTAAAACCAATTATGCCGGTATTAGTTTCTAATGCAGAATTATTTTTAAATACATCATTAATGTGGAAAGATATTTCTATACCTCTGTTAAATCATAAAATTAATCATTTTTCTTGTTTATATCAACGTATAAGTTTTAATGATATTGATAAATTTTTAGAAAAAATATAGTTTTAAATTTTATTTAGCCATTGAATCTTTAAATATTTTTCACTTTGTATAAAATGATTGTTAATGACAAATACACCTATACCAGCTATTAACTGTTTATTATAAAATAACAAAGGAACGGAATGTCTTAACCAAGGCGGTATATTATATTTTTGCCATATTTTTTTTATATAAATAGTTTGATTAGCATAAACATATTTTTTTTTTATATAAAAACAAATATTAATTAATGTATTTTTTTCAGGAAATGGTATTTTATAGGTTGATATTATTTTTTGATTTTTGTAATTCTTTTTTTTAGAAACTAATATTCCTAATTTATTTGGCAAAATTACAGGTTTTAGAACATTTTTCCAGTTTATTATTATATCTGTAATGTTTTTTTGAGGAACAATATAATATATAGTTTCTTTAAATCGTCTAATTTCTCGATTATTAAAAATTATTTTTTTATTGAAATAATTTTTATTTATAATTATTTCTTTATATATTCTTAATAATATATTGTATGTTGGAATGATGTCATTTATTATTAACCATTTTTTTAAAATGGATAATTTTACTTCTTTTTTAAATTGGTTAAATTTTATTAAATATAGTGATCCATCTGAAAATGTATTTTTTTTTATAAATCTTAAGATAAAAAAATCTAATGATTTATGTTCGTTTGCAAGTATTTTCATGCTTTTAGTACAATTTTTTAAAAAACTAGGCCATCGTT
This sequence comes from Buchnera aphidicola (Cinara kochiana kochiana), assembly GCF_900698905.1. NCBI lineage: Bacteria > Pseudomonadati > Pseudomonadota > Gammaproteobacteria > Enterobacterales > Erwiniaceae > Buchnera > Buchnera aphidicola. The sequence goes on from NZ_LR217707.1 coordinate 82,668, forward strand.
TATATATTTTAGAAAGAATTATATTTCTTAAAAAATTTCTGTCATATTTAATATGTTTATTTGATTCATCTTCTATCCAAATTAATTGTTTAGATTTAGCCCACGATATAATTTTTTTTTTTTGCGTATAAATTAATGGACGTACTATTTTCATATCGTTATATACAGAAGTATAGGATATACCTGATAAACCGCATATCCCCGCTCTTCTTTTAAGAGATAAAAAAATATTTTCACATTGATCATTAAGATTATGAGCTGTTAATAATATTTCTTTTGGTAGTAGATATTTTTTGAAAATTTTTAGTCTTTCAATTCTTGCATAACCTTCTATACCATATTTATTTTTTTGGGGTATATTAATATTATCGATAATGATATGTACATTGTTTTTTTTACATATTTTTTCGCAGTATTTTTGCGATTTAATAGAGTGCAAGTGTAAATTATGATTAATGTGTATGACTCTAATTTTTATATTAGGATTTTTTTTTTTATAGGTTATTAGTTGCGTGAATAATACGATAGAATCTACGCCACCGCTTAAAGCAAGTAAAAAATATTTTTGCTGAGGATATTTTAAAAACAATTTTTGGATAAACATAATAATTTTAATTATTTTAAATGATACGTTCGAGTGGATTTGAACCACTAACTTCTACTATGTCATAGTAGCACTCTAACCGTTGAGTTACGAACGTGTATAATATATATTATATATATATATATTGATTTATCAACAATAATTAATACATATTAATTATATTATAATATATATCATAATATTATTATAATAATATAATATTGATAGTATATTAAATACAATTAAATTTAAGTATATAAGTATAATATCAAAAATATATATTAGTATAATTTTTGAATTTTTTGTCATTAAATATGGATATAAAAACGCGCACTTTGCTGTTAAAGCATCTTAGAAAATATTTTTTAAATTTAAAAATTGAATTAAATTATTCTTCATTGTTTGAGTTGCTTATTTTTATTATGTTATCTGCAAAATCATCTGATATTCAAGTTGCTAAAGTTACTAAAAAATTATTTTTATATGTATCCAAGCCATCAGATGTATTGCGATTAGGTTATATAAAATTGAAAAATATTATTCAATCACTTGGATTGTTTAATAAAAAGTCTATATTTATTTTTAATACTTGCCAGATATTAACAGACTTATATAATGAAAAAATACCAATGAATAGGAGTCAATTACTTAAATTACCTGGTATTGGTAGAAAAACTGCTAATTTATTTTTAAATATTGCGTTAAAAAAAAATTTTATTGCAGTTGATACACATGTATTTAGGGTATCAAACCGTTCTGGTTTTGCGATAGGTTCTTCTGCATATCAGGTAGAAAAAAAATTATTACAAGTTGTTCCGGTTAAATTTCAATCTCGCATTCATACTTGGTTTGGATTACATGGACGTTATTTTTGTAAATCTATACACCCAAAATGTTCAATATGTATTATCAATACATGGTGTCAATATTTTAATAATATTATTAAATAAACTCAATAAATATAGATATATTAAAAAGTATAATTATTAAATGATATACAGTTATATAAAATATAATTTCAGTATAAATTTTTAAATTTAGGATATAATTCTAATATTTAATAGATTATATGTAATTATTTTGTTTTAATTAATTTATGATATTGATAGGTTATAAAATGATTAAAGAAATTAATGTTTTACATTTTCTAGAAAAAAGAGGTTTTTTTTATCAAATTTATAATAAGTTAAATTTATACGAATATATAAAAAATAAAAATATTTTTTTGTATTGTGGTTTTGATCCGACAGCAAGTAGTTTGCATGTCGGTCATTTATTACCGATTTTATGTTTAAAGCATTTTCAAAATTTTGGTCATACTCCTATTGTTTTGGTGGGAGGAGCAACTAGTTTAGTAGGAGATCCTAGTTTTAGGATACACGAGAGGCCACAAAATTCTTTAGATATTTTACAGCATAACCAAATTTGTTTAGAAAAACAACTATCATTTTTTTTTAATGATAGTAGCAATATTATAAATAAAGCAATTATAGTAAATAATTATTCTTGGTTTAAAGACGTTTCAATATTATATTTTTTAAAAAAAGTGGGAATACATTTTTCTATAAATAAGATGATCCATAAAGAATCAGTAAAAAAAAGATTAATAGAGCAAAAGAACGGTATGTCATTTACAGAATTTTCTTATAGCTTATTACAAGCTTATGATTTTTTAGTTTTATATAAAAAATATGGTGTTAAATTACAAATTGGCGGATCTGATCAAGGGGGTAATATTTTATCTGGTATTCGTTTAATTAGAAAGTTATATAAAGAAGAAGTATTTGGTATTACTAATCCATTATTAGTTATGCCAAATGGAGAAAAATTTGGAAAAACAGGAAATAATACAATATGGTTAGATTCTACAAGAACTAGTCCGTATAAATTTTATCAATTCTGGGTTAATATATCAGATAGTGATGTAAATAATTTTATTCAATTATTTACATCAATTAATATTCAATTGATAAATTTTAAATTTAATAGTGTTAATATTACAGATAATTATATAAATAAAAAAGTTTTTTTAGCGGAGTTTGTAACTAAATTTGTACACGGACAAAAAGCCTTAAATTCTGTTAAACGTATTGTATATTTTTTATTTGGCCGTGGTTCTATACAAGATATTAAAGAAGAAGATTTTACACAATTAATTCAAGACGGTATTCCATCAGCTATTTGTAGCGAATATATAGATTTATCAAACGCATTAGTAAAAACGGGTTTATCTTCTTCATTAAGACAAGCTCGTAACATGATAATTTCTGGAGCAATTCGCATTAACAGTAGGGTACAAACTAAAAAAGAATATTTTTTCAATAAATCAGATTTATTATATAATAAATATACATTATTATGTAGAGGTAAAAAAAATTATGTATTGATTTTTTGGAAAATATAAATGTATATATGGATATTTTAAGTGTATTAAGTTTCAATATTTTATATATTGAAACTTTCTCCACAACCACAAATAGCGGTATGTTTATTATTTATAAATGTAAAAGAAGCGTTTAATCCTATTTGAATAAAATCTATTGTAGTGGTGTATAATTGAGAAATTATTTTTTTTGGAATAATAAATTTAATAGATTCTACAATAAATATATAATCTGAATTTTTTATTTTTTTTTCTGTTTGTAATAAGTATTTATATCCAGCGCATCCTGATTTTTTTAATATTATTTTAATACCTTGATTATTTTTATCTTGCTTTAATAACAATAATATTTGCTGTGCTGCTTTTTTAGTAACTTGAATAGGAATAGATTGATTTATTTTTTTTATTGGTATTATATTCATAATTATATTGTATTGAATAAATATGTTAAATTGGAGATGAATTTTTTATTTTTTATAATAAATATTATCTCAATTATAAGATTTTTTTATAAAAATGTAAACGTGAATTATATTTATTGATAATAGATTATAAATAATTTTATTTTTAATATTTAATAAGATTATAATTAATTTTTAATAGTAAAATGATATATATTTTAATTATTAACGAATAAATAATTTTACTTAATATAAAATAAAAATTAATATTAATTAATATTAATTTAATTAAAAAGTGTAATGTTATATTTAAATAAAATTTATTTTTAAATATTTGAAAAATATATTTTACTTCAAATAAAAATGGTAGCAATATAAATATTAGTGATATAAATTTTAATATTAAAATTTTTTATCTTTATATATAGATAGTTTATCTATAATTTATTATGTAATATAAATTAATTTTATTAATTTTTTATTACATGATTTGAATATGGTATTATGTATTATATGTTAATAAATAATATTTTATTAATATTTTTTTTGATATATGTGTTATTAAATATAATTTATATCACGTAATATATATTATGTATATAATGTATTATTACAGAAAAATAAATTATTGATTATTTGGAATATAAATTTTTTTATTTAATTATATAGAGAATGAAATGAATAAAATTGATGGATTAGTTAATATACAGAATGATAGTTTACTAATAACTCCAAAAGAATTATTTAAACGTTATTCTATTACTTCTGACGTATATGATTTAATTGAAGTTACTCGTAATAATATAAAAAATATTCTATTAGGTCGTGATAAAAGATTATTAGTTATTATCGGACCATGTTCTATTCATGATCCTATTGCAGCTATAGAATATGCTACAAAAATAAAAATATTGCGTAATAAATATTCTGATTATTTAGAAATTATTATGCGAACATATTTTGAAAAACCTCGTACTGTTTTAGGGTGGACAGGTTTGATTTCGGATCCTTATTTGGACGGCAGTTTGAATGTAAATCGGGGTTTATCTACTGCGAGAAAATTATTATTACATATCAATAAACTAGGCGTCCCAACTGCAACAGAGTTTTTAGATTCTATTGTAAGTCAATTTATTTTTGATTTAATTAGTTGGGGCGCTATTGGAGCTCGTACTACAGAAAGTCAAGTTCATAGAGAATTAGCGTCTTATTTACCTTGTCCTATAGGATTTAAAAATGGAACAGATGGAAATATTTTAATTGCAATTGATGCTATTCGTGCCGCAAAAGCTAGTCATTTATTTTTAGCACCTAATAAATATGGACAGAGTAGTATTCATCATACTATTGGAAATAATTGTGCTCATATGATCATGCGAGGCGGTAAATTACCAAATTATCATAAATCAGATATTGATATTACAGTTCAAAAATTAAAAATGTTTGATTTACCAGAACATTTAATTATTGATTTTAGTCATGCTAATTCTTTTAAAAATTATAAACGTCAATTAGAAGTTGCAAATTCAATTTATAAACAAATTTATAATGGATCTACTGCTATTTCAGGAGTTATGATTGAAAGTTTCTTAGAAGAAGGATCACAAAGTGTGACTAATATTAATAATCTAGTTTTTGGTCAATCTATTACAGATTCTTGTTTAGGGTGGGAAGATAGTGTATCGATATTGAAGGAATTATCAAAAGTAGTTAAGATTCGATTTTAATTTCTTATATTTTTATAGTTATATTTTTTTTTAATATATTTTTAAGGATTGGATATGCCGATTATTGTGTCGTGCAATGGAGTTAATAAGATTTATGCAAATGCAGTTACTTTACAGGATATTTCTAAAGACATATTTCCTAAGCATAATTTAAATTTTATAGCTGGACTTATAAATAATCAGTTAGTTAGTTTAGATACATTAATTCATCATGATGCAGATATTGTAATGATTAATGAAAACGATAAAACATTTATACGGCAAGTTAGACGTTCTTGTATGCAATTATTAAATCGAGTGTTACAGTATATATGGCCAGATGCTAAAATAGCTGGTGGATCTATAACTGAATCTGGATTTTATTGTGATGTTGATATGTCGTATGTGTTAACAAAAAAAGATTTAGATAAAATTTCTAAAAAAATGTTAGATAAAATTTTTAGTTCATATAATATATATGTTAAAAGTATTATTGTTTCAGATTTTTTAGATTACTTAAATAAGAAAGGTGAAATTTATCAAATAAATATAATACAAAAACAATTTATTAATAAAAATATTATTGATGTTTGTTATCATGAAGATTATTGTGAATTTTATAATCATTCTCAGGTATCTAATATTAAATTTTGTCAATATTTTTTATTAAAAGATATATCAGGAGCATACTGGAATAACGATAAAAATAATAAAATGTTACAACGGATTCATGTTATAGCGTGGGTTTCAAAAAATCAGTTATTAGATTTTATTAATAAATCAAAAGAATTAGAAAAACGCGATCATCGTAAAATTGCAAAATTATTAAATTTATATCATATCCAAAAAGAGTCACCTGGAATGATATTTTGGCATAATAACGGATATATTATTGTTAGGCAATTAAAAAAATTTATTCGTACTTATTTAATTAAAAATAATTATTTAGAAGTTAATAGTCCGATTATTATTGATAAATCTTTATGGAAAAAAAGTGGTCATTGGAAATATTATCACTCATCTATTTTTGTTACTAAGTCAGAAAATAGAGAATATTGTATAAAACCTATGAATTGTCCTGCACATGTTTTAATTTTTAAAAATGGTTTAAAATCTTATAAGGATTTACCTATACGTATTGCTGAATTTGGTAGTTGTCATAGACAAGAATCATCTGGTGCATTACATGGATTAATGCGTGTACGCGGATTTATTCAAGATGATGCCCACATTTTTTGTAGAAAAAAACAAATTCAGTTAGAATTACACCACTGTATTAATTTATTATTTGATTTATATAAAACATTTGGTTTTAAAAAAATTACTATTAATTTCTCTACTCGTCCAAAAAATAGAATTGGTGATGATGAAATATGGAATCAAGCTGAAAAAGATTTAGAAACTGTTTTAAAGAAAAATAGTTTACCGTTTCAATATCAATTAGGTGAAGGAGCATTTTATGGCCCTAAAATTGAAATTTCTTTAGAAGATAATTTACAACGAATATGGCAATGTGGCACTATTCAATTAGATTTTTATTTAGCAAAGCAATTAGGTGCTTTTTATATCAATAAAAAAGGTATTAAAAAGTATCCTATTATTATTCATAGAGCATTATTAGGTTCGCTTGAAAGATTTATTGGTATTCTGATTGAAGAATATAATGGTAAATTACCGCTATGGTTATGTCCTATTCAAGTAGTCGTACTTAGTATTACTAATTTACATGTATTATTTGTACAACAAATAATACAAAAACTATTAACGTATAATATTAGAGCTATTTCCGATATTACCGATAATAGTTTGAAATTTAAAATTCATTCTTATATTAAACAAAAAATTCCATATATTTTAGTATGTGGTGATAAAGAAATTAAATGTAATTATATTACAGTAAGAAATCGATTTAACAATAAACAATATCAGCAAAGTATAGATATTTTTATTCAAAATATAATACATAATATTAAAAATTATAATATAGAAGATGTCAATATGGAGGATTAGAGTATTAAAGTCGGAAAAAAAAATCAATTATCTCGTTCTTATCGTGTTAATCAAGAGATTCATTCTATTGAAGTACGATTAATGGGTTTAAAGGGCGAGCAACTCGGTATTGTTAGTATAGATAAAGCATTAGAACAAGCAGAAATATATGGTTTTGATTTAGTAGAAATTAGTCCTAATTCTAAACCTCCGGTATGTCGTATTATGAATTATGGTAAATTTCTATATGAAAAAAATAAAGCTCTTAAAAAACAGAAAAAAAAACAAAAGATTGTACAAATTAAAGAAATAAAATTTCGACCAAATACAGATGAAGGAGATTATCAAGTTAAATTAAGAAATTTAATACGATTTTTAAAAGATGGTAATAAAGTAAAAATTACTTTACGATTTAGAGGTCGAGAAATGGCACACCAAAGTATTGGAATTAATATGTTAAATCGATTAAAAGATGATTTGTCTACTTTAACTTGTGTTGAATATTTTCCTAAACGAATTGAAGGGCGACAAATGATTATGATGTTATCTCCAAAAAAATAAAATTTAATTGTAATTCAATAATGTAAATAATATTTCTTTAAATATACATATATCTATTCTGGAATATTTATGCCTAAAATTAAAACTTTGCGTAGTGCCGCAAAAAGATTTAAAAAAACTGCTTCCGGTCATTTTAAGCGTAAACAAGCTAATTTACGCCATATATTAACCAAAAAAAATACAAATTATAAACGTCATCTTCGTAAAAAAATTATTCTTTCTATGTCGGATCAACATAAAGTGTCTATTTTTCTTCCTTATTTTTGATGTTACTAAAATAATTTATATATTAAAATAATTTATAGGAGATTTTTAATGGCACGTGTTAAAAGAGGTGTTACAGCACACGCTCGTCATAAAAAAATAATTAAGTTAGCAAAAGGATATCGAGGAGCGAGATCTAGAGTATATCGTGTTGCTAATCAAGCTGTTATCAAGGCAGGACAATACGCTTATAGGGATAGACGTAATAAAAAAAGAAATTTTCGAAAATTATGGATTATTAGAATCAATGCTGCAGTTCAAAGCTATAATCTATCATATAGTCAATTTATGCATGGTTTAAAAATTTTGTCAATTAATATTAATCGTAAAATGTTAGCAGAAACAGCAGTTTATGATAAAAGTGCGTTTAATATGTTAATAGAACGTTCTAAAAATGCTGTAATTACTTGATATATTAAAAATTTTTATAAATTTTATCAAAGGGAGAATCCATAATCTCCCTATGTATATTAAAGATTTTTATATTATATATAATTTTATAAAGTAAATATATTGGTGTATATGTGAAATTAAAAAAAGAAATATATGAGTCTATAAAAAAAACTTTTATATCTGCTATAGATGAAATTAAGGAAATAGATGACAGTACGTCACTGAATAATTTTAAATCAAAATATCTAGGAAAAAATAGTATTTTATATTTTTATTTCCGTAAATTAACTACACTGAATATTTCTGAACGTGTACAATGTAGTACTATTTTAAATAATTTTAAAAAAAAAATTAATAACAAAATTAATAATAAAAAAATAAAATTAAAAGATAATAAATTAATTAATCAAAGAAATCAGTATTTTGTAGATTATACGTTACCGGGTAGAAAAATTGAACGCGGCAGTTTGCATCCTATTACTATGATTATTGAAGAAATTAAAGAAATTTTTAGTTATTTAGGCTTTGAAACGTATTACGGTCCTGAATTAGAGAGTGTATATTATAATTTTGATGCTTTGAATATACCTTATAATCATCCTGCTAGAAATATTAGTGATACTTTTTGGTTTAATTCAAAATATGTATTACGAACTCAAACTTCTGGTATGCAAATTAGAATTTTAGAAAAAAATCCTGGTCCTATTAAAGCAATTATTCCCGGAAAAGTGTATCGTAGAGATTATGATCAAACACATACTCCTATGTTTCATCAAATTGAAGGTTTGATAGTAGATACATCCGTTTCTTTTGCAAATTTAAAATGGATTTTAGAAAATTTTATTGTTCAAATTTTAAAAAAAAATACAAAAATACGGTTTCGTAGTTCGTATTTTCCTTTTACTTGTCCGTCTGCTGAAATGGATATTCAGGATAAATACGGTAACTGGTTAGAGATATTAGGATGTGGTATGGTACATCCAAATGTTTTGCAGAATTGCAATATCAATTGTAATATTTATTCAGCTTGTGCATTTGGTATTGGTGTAGAAAGAATAGCTATGTTAAAATACTCGGTATCTGATATTCGTCGTTTTTTTGAAAATGATATACGATTTTTAAAACAATTTGTTTAATAGCGAGAAATAGTAATGAAGTTTGGAGAAGAATGGTTACGCCAGTGGGTTAATCCGCCTATTTCAAGTAAACAGCTGTGTGAACAATTAACAAATTTTGGTTGTGAAGCGGAATGTATTAAAGAAAATCCGTTATATTTACAAAATGTAGTTATTGGTGAGATTGTTTCTAAAAAACCATTTAATATAATTAAAAAATTATTTATTTATACGATTTGTATACAAAACAATCAAAAAATTTTTATTGTATTTATGGATAAAGAGTATTTATTAATAGGTACTAAAATACCGATTATATTGACGAATAATTCTTTAAAAAAAAAATCTTGTATATTAACAGAAAATTTTTCTAAAACAAATAAAAATAATGAATTTGGTTCTTATCATTCCTTAGGAATCGATAAGAATAATCATGATATTGTTGTTTTAGAATGTAATGCTATAATTGGGTTAAGCTTTAATAATTATAGACATATAAACAAATATTTAATGAAATTTTTTATTCCATTTAATAGAGTAGATTTACGCTCTATTTGGGGTTTATCTCGAGAAATTGCATTATTAAACAATTTACCATTACCTCAAATTAAGCATAAAAGTTTTTTACATTTAAAAAATTTTATTAAAGGTAATGTGAGTATTGATATTCAAAATGATTATATTCAATATATTTTTTGTGAATTATATGCTATAGATTTAAAATCGGTTTTACCATTTTATATGCAAGAACGATTAATAAAATCTGATATGTTTACGAATAATATTATAAAAAATATCATTAATTATGTTTTTATTGAGACCGGGCATTGGTTTCATGTATTTGATCTAGATTTATTAAGTAAAAAATTATATATATCTAGTTTAAATAAAGAAGAATTAATTATAGATAAAAATAATAAAAATTTTTTATTACCGAAAGGTACAATTATTCTATATGATTCTAAAAAAATTTTATCTTTTGAAGATATGGTATATTCTAAATATTATAAAGTTAATAATTTTACAAAAAATTTATTTTTAGGATCTATTTGCTTTAATTCTGATTTTATACAAAATCGATCTTTACCGTTACCTACTATTAAGCAAAATATGGATTATATGAAATATAATATATATCCTGTTTTACAAAAAAATATTCTTAAATATATACAAACATTAATTAAAAAAATATGCGGCGGAAACTTTTCTATATATAAAATATATAAAATGAACACGAATATATTTATTCCTATTGTTTTATTATTAAAAATTGAACAATTAAACAAAATTACTGGAATTAAATTTTTTAAAAAAGATATCATTATTATTTTAAAGGATTGTCATTTTTCATATTTTGAAAAGAAAAATATTTTATATGTTACACCGCCATATTGGCGTTCTGATATTAGAATTGTTGAAGATTTAATCAGCGAAATAATTCGAATATATGGATATAATAAAATTATCGCTAAATCACCTCGCGAATATATAAATAAATTTTTAATTAAAAAAGGCAAAATATCATTATCACGAATTAAATTATTTCTTTCTGATCACGGATATTTTGAAATTATTTCATATAGCTTTGTCAATTCTGCTATACAAGAATGTTTTAAATTGAAAGATAAGAGTTTAAAAATAAAAAATCCTATTTCGAATGATATGTCTGAAATGAGATTATCGTTATGGATTGGTTTATTAAGCTGTGTTTCATATAATCAAAAACGACAACAGGAATCTATTCGTCTTTTTGAAACTGGATTATGTTTTGTTTCACCTAAAGATCGTTATACTCCAGTTATTCAAGATGAATATTTATCTGGTGCTATTAGCGGATTTATTGGACGTCGTGAGTGGTATTTAAAAAATAGAAAATTAGATTTTTATGATTTAAAAGGTGATCTTGAATCTATTTTAAATATTTGTGGAAAGCTAAAGGATGTAGAATTTATTTCAAAAAAATATGTTGGTTTATGTTCAAAACAAAGTGTAGGAATTTATTTATATGATCAGTTGATTGGTCGAATTGGAGTGTTAGATTCTTCTTTTCATGAAATTTTTGATTTAAAGGATTCTGTAATTTTATTTGAAATTATGTGGAAAAAAATCTGTAATCGATCAGATACTAATATTAAAAATATATCTTTATTACCAAATAGTAAAAGAGATATTTCTATTATTGTGCCAGACACTATTTTGAGTAAAGATATTTTAAATTTATGTATCAATAATATTAGTATAAAAAATACCGACATACATATATATGATGTATATACTGGAAATAATATTCCTATTAGAAAAAAGAGTGTATCTATTTGTTTTGTTTTTAATGATGCAGTTAGAACTTTAAAAGAATCTGATATTACTTTGAATATATTGCAATGTATTAATGCATTAAAAGATAAATTTGGAGCAACTTTAAGAGATTAAATTATGGTATTAACTAAAGCAGAAATTTCGGATTATTTATTTAAAAAGTTAAAATTAAGTAAACAGGATGTAAAAAATTTAGTAGATATTTTTTTTGAAGAGGTTCGCAAATCTTTAGAAATAGGAGAAGAAGTTAAATTATCTGGATTTGGTAATTTTTACTTAAGAAATAAAAAACAAAGACCTGGTAGAAACCCAAAAACTGGAGAGTGTGTTGCAATTACTGCTCGTAGAGTAGTAGTATTTAAATCAGGTCAAAAATTAAAACATCGTATAGAATCTTTAAAAAATATTCATTTTAAAAAAAATATTATTACATAATTTATGCATTATATTAATAATAATGTATATGATTTTTATAAAAAATTGTATGAAATAATAAATGTTTTATTATATATTTTTTTTTGAATGATTATCTTTATTATTAAATACTAATTATACTGTATTTTCATGAAATAATGTTATGTAAGTTTAGATAAAATTTTTATTTTATAATTTTAAATAATATTTTATATTTATAAAAATAAATTTTATGTTAACTACATTTTTAATATCGTATATGTATTACTAATACAGTATAATATTTTAGTAATTTTTATAGTAATTATTATATAGAATATATGTTTATATATAAATATATAAATTAATTTGTATATTATAAGTGAGAAAAATCAGTGATGCATAAAAATATTTTTTTTATTTTTTTTAATATAAATATACGATGTGAGCGTATTTTTATTTTGGGATCATTTATAAAAGATTTTTGAAAAAATATTTCTATTGGTTTACATAATTGATTTATATTTATTAATAAATTCAAATAATTTATTTTTTTTGTTTTATTTATTTCTTTTGTAATTGCTTTAATCTGTTTAATTAATTTATTTTCATGTAATAAAAAATTTTTTTGACAGTATAAGTAATCTGTATTAATTTTTATTAATTTTAATTTTTTTATAGTTTTAGAAATAATATTATTAATTCTTTTATATATTACAGTAATAATATTTAAATTATGGGTTTTTTGAAAACTCGTGAGTGCATCTATACGTTTATTAATATCAAGAATATTTGTTAATTGTAGAGATAAAACAGATTGTATAATTCTTTTGTTATATTTTTTTGAATATAGTGAGATATATTTTGAAAATATAAAATTTAAAATTAATTGTATTATTTTTTCTTTTTTAATATGTTTATATAAATTTTTTGATTTTTGAATTGTTTTATATAAATTAATATTTATTTTTTTTTCAATTATAATTCGAATGATTCCAATACTTGCTCGGCGTAAAGCGAATGGATCTTTATGATTAGTTGGTTGTTTATCAATACTAAAAATTCCTACAATTGTATCTATTTTATCCGCAATACTTAATACGCATGATATTTTTTGTGTTGGTAAACTTGATTGTGAAAAATTAGGCAAATAATGTTCTTTAATAGCCAAAGATACTTGTTTATTTTCTTGATTATTTAATGCGTAATACATGCCGATTATTCCTTGAAGGGCTGTACATTCTGTTATAATATTAGTTGTTAAATCACATTTAGATAAAATAGCTGATTTTTTGATTAATTGTGTATCTGTATTTATTTTTTTTGCAATATATTGGCTTAATTTTTTTATCCTTAAAGTTTTATCGTACATAGATCCAAGATTTTTTTGAAAAGATATATTTTTTAACAAATATAATCTATCAGAAAATTTTATTTTTTGATCTTTGCTTATAAAAAAATTGATATTACTTAGTTTTGCGCGTAATACTTGTTCATTTTCACGAATAATTTTTTTTTCATTAATAGAATTAACATTACTGATAAAAATAAATTTGTTTGTTATTGTGTTCTTTTCTTTATTATATAATGGAAAATATTTTTGATTATTTTCAATAGTATTAATTAATATTTCTGGGGGTATTTTTAAATATTTTTTTTTGAATTGACCTAAATATGCTATTGGCCATTCTACAGATGCTGTAGTTTCTTCTAATAGCTTTTTATTAATATTAATTGATTTATTTATTTGTTTTGATAGATAATTTAATTGAATAAGTATATTTTTTTTTCGTTCTTTATAATTAATTATTATGTATTTTTTTATAAATAAATCAGTAGTGTATTGATCTGCATGTGTAAAAATTATTTCTTCAGGAGCCATCAGAAAGTGCCCGTGAGAAATATTTTTGTAAGTAATACCCGGTATATCTAAGGAAATAATTTTATGATTTAATAAACTCATTATGTTTAGTATGGGACGGGAAAATCTTATGGAATTAGTATTCCATATCATAGATTTTTTAAATGGTATTTTTTTTATTATTTTTGATAAAATATATGCTAAAATTTTGTGTAACGAAGGAGTTTTTTGTTTTTTTGTATAATTAAGATATTTTTTTTTATTAATTTGTATTTTTTCTGTATTTTCAATAGATATATTATGTGATTGTAACCATAATCTTGTTAATGGGGTGATATTACCGTTATTACTAAAAGCTTGTTCTATTAGAGGGCCTATTTTTCTAATATATTTATTTGTTTGAATGTATAACAAAGAAAGAATTTTTAAAGCTATTTTTTTAGAAGTATAATATAAATTTATAGATTTATATTGAATATCATAATAATTTAATTCTTTTTTTACGGATGAATAGAAAAATTCTGCTATATTTTTAAGTTCTCTGCTTGGTAGATCTTCTGTTTGTATTTCTGTGATAAAATTTTTTTGTTTCATTTTTTACTCTTTATTTTTGATTAAGGATATATTGTTTAGCAATTTTTTTAATTTTTTTTCGTATAGTTAATATATAGTCTGTTCGATCAGTAGTTGATAAAACTTTTTTGCAATCTAATAAATTAAAATAATGAATAGCATAAAGCATATGTTCATATGCAGGAATAGGGATTGGATTAATGAGTTTAATTAATCGTGTTGCTTCTTGTATATGTAATTTAAATAATTGTAATATACATTGAGTACTCGATAATTCAAAATTATAAGATGAATTTTCTTTTTCGTGATCTAAAAATATATCAGAATATTTAATTTTTTTTGTAGCATGTATGTCCCATACTATATCAAAAATATTATTTATATTTTGTATATGCATTGCAATTCTTTCTAGCCCATAGGTTATTTCAACAGTTGGTTCATTACAATTAATTCCGCCCATTTGTTGAAAGTATGTAATTTGTGTTATTTCCATTCCATTTAACCATACCTCCCATCCTAATCCAGATGCTCCTAATGTAGGATTTTCCCAGTTATCTTCTATAAATCTAATATCATTATTTTTTATATCAATTCCAATATTTTTTAAAGAAGACAAATATTTTTTTTGAACATTACTGGGAGTGGGTTTGATAATTACTTGAAATTGATAGTAATGCTGTAATCGATTAGGATGATCGGTATAACGTCCGTCAGATGGACGTCTGGATGGCTGTAAGTAAGCAACAGAAGCAGTTTTTTTATTTAAGATATTAAAAAAAGTATGATGGTGAAATGTCCCAGCTCCTATAGAGATATCTAATGGTTGTAAAATAGTACATTTTTTTTGATGCCAAAAATTTTTTAATTGTTGAATTATTTCATGGAATGTATAAATATATATAGACATGATTTTATTTCATTTATTTGTAATATTTTGAAATTATTCAATATATTAGTGTTATTTAAAGTAAATGTATATGTTATATGTTATTTCTATAAATTTTTTAGTATAGTATTACTTACTTTGTAAGTAGAAAAAATCTGTAATAGATCTTGTTTTTTTATTAGTACATTTTATAAAAATAATAATATTGATATTAGCATTATTATTACAGATAAACTAGTATATCTATATTAGATTTATTTTAAATATCATAAAAATGTTGTTTTTAATAGGAATAATAAAATTTAATGAAATATATAGGCGCACATGTTAGTGCTCAAGGTGGATTAGATAAATCTGTATTACGAGCACATCAATTAAATGCAACGGCTTTTTCGTTATTTTTAAACAATCCGTTGCGATGGAATCATCCTCCTTTAACAAAAAATATAATTAATGATTTTCGTAAAAATTGTAAAATATATTGTTATTCCCCTCTACAAATTTTACCACATAGTAGTTTTTTAATAAATTTAGGTCATCCTAATCAAGAAATGAATAAAAAATCATGTTATGCTTTTATTCATGAAATTAATTGTTGTTATAAATTAGGTTTAACAATGATTAATATTCATCCTGGTAGTTATTTATATAAAATTACAGAAAAGAAATGTTTAGAAATTATTTCTAATTCTATAAATTTTGTATTAAGTAAAACACGCAAAATAGTAATTGTATTAGAAAATACTGCCGGTCAAGGAAGTAATTTGGGATATTGTTTTGAGCATTTTGCATTTATTATTAATAAAATTGAAGATAAATCTAGAATTGGTATATGTTTAGATATTTGTCATCTATTTGCGTCAGGATATCAATTAAATGATTTTTCTGCTTTTCAAGAGACGTTTAAAAAATTTAATGCTGTAATAGGATTACAGTATTTATGTGGAATTCATATAAATGATTCTAAAGGAAGGTGTAATAGTCGATTAGATCGTCATCATAATTTAGGTTACGGAAAAATAAAAAAACATGTTTTTTCTCAGATTGTTCAAATTACTGAATTTCAAAATATTCCAATTATTTTAGAAACTAAAGATACAAAAATGTGGAAAAACGAAATATTCTGGTTAAAACAGCAATCATTATTATGTCAAAGAAGTATTTTTAAGCAATAAAATATTATTTGTAGTATATTACAATATATATTGTATAACTAATAAATTTAGTATAATTATTTTAAATAAAATAATTAATAAGTTTTTTAATTTTTGAAACAATAGAATTTTTATTATTTTTAGCAAGGATATTATATATGATAACATTAAATGCCATTTATCGTGATAAAAAAGGTACTAGTAATAGTCGTTATGTACGTAAAGTGCATCATAAAATGCCAGGTATAATATATGGTAAAAAATTTTTAAAACAAGAATTATTAATTTTATTAGAACACGATATAGTATTTAATTTACAAAAAAATAGTAATTTTTTTTCTAAAACATTGTCTATTATTTTAGATAAAAAAAAGTTTTTGGTTATTCTGAAAGATATTCAGTATCATGCATTTAAATCTATTTTACTTCATATAGATTTTTTATGCGTTAATAATATTATATGAAATAATAATTTTTTTATTTTTATGTATTTATAACAATATTTTTATTGATCTGTTTTAATAATTAATAATA
The DNA here is from genome assembly GCF_900698905.1 of Buchnera aphidicola (Cinara kochiana kochiana). Taxonomy (NCBI): domain Bacteria; kingdom Pseudomonadati; phylum Pseudomonadota; class Gammaproteobacteria; order Enterobacterales; family Erwiniaceae; genus Buchnera; species Buchnera aphidicola. Next base: position 99,780 of record NZ_LR217707.1, read on the forward strand.
TATTAAATATTGTTATCGGCACGTATTTTAAAACAAATTCAATTATAAAAAATTGTTATTTTAAAAATCTTTCGTGCCGACTATTTTATATTGTATTAATATAATAAATATATATTAATATTATAATTAATATAATATTTAATATTATATATAATATGTTACGTAAAATAGATAATATAAATGTATTTATTATTTTAAATAAATATTTTTATGTATATTAATTAAATAAATTGAAATTATTTTTATTGTAGTTATTTGATTTTTATAAGTATTAAAATTAATAATATATATTTTATTTTAAAATAAATTATTAATAATTAAATATTTTTAATAACATAATTAAATATTTTTGATAGAATTAATATAGATATTGTGATTTTATTATTGCGCTTATTTAATAAAATTACAAATTTTTTATATACTATTTAGTTCATATTACTAATATAACAGTATTATACTGTATTGGAGAATTATTAATTAATAATTTTTATTATTAATTTTTTAGAAAATATTATAATATATACAAATTTTATCATTATTTATATATATAAAAGAGATTAAAAGAAATTTTTTTTTAAAAATATACGTGTATTTATGTTAATAGTGAATTATTTAATTTTAATGAAATAATTTTTATTTATATAAGTAGTGTAAATATTTATAGGATATATTAATGAATGGATTGATATATAAAAAGCATATTCCAGTAAAAAGATTTGGACAAAATTTTTTAAAAAATAAAATTATTATCAATAAAATATTACAACAAATGTATTTAAAAAATATTGATAATTTTATTGAAATTGGGCCAGGTTTAGGAGCATTAACATTCCCGATTTGTAATGTAGTTAATAAAATTACAGTATTAGAAATAGATGAAAATATTGTATTTTTTTTATTACAGAGTAAGTATAATAAAAAAATGCAAATTATTTTAACTGATGTTATGAAATTTGATTTTCAATATTTTTTTTCTTTACATGAAAATATTTTGTATCGATTAGTAGGGAATTTACCATATAGTATTTCTACCTGTTTATTAATAAATTTAATTCAATATAATTCGTATATTTTGGATATGAATTTTATGTTTCAAAAAGAAGTAGCGTGTAGATTGTTAGCAATACCTGGTAGTAAAGAATATGGTAAAATAAGTATTCTTGCACAGTATTTTTATAAAATTATTCCTATTTGCGATATTGATAAATGTAATTTTTTTCCAAGTCCTAAAATAGATTCTGTTTTTTTACGATTTATTCCATATCGTATACATAATCAAAAGCAAATAAATCGTTATTTTTTTGCATTAGAATTAATTACTCGTATAGCATTTCAGCATAGACGTAAATTTTTAAATAAAAATATATCTAAATTATTTTCTCAACAGACATTATTAAAATGTGATATTCATCCGTTTTCTCGGGCAGAAGATGTTTCTGTATACCAGTATTATTTACTTGCAAAAAATTTTTTAAAATTATATTTTTAATACAAATAATTTAATATATACTTGATATTTTATATATATAATTTTTTGTATATGTAATATTTTATTAGTTTATTTATAAAATAGTTTATTGAAAATAAATATTTATAATAAAATATTGGTCTCAAATAAACATGATATATACATATATATAATTTTAATTGATTAAATAATATATATCATATTTATTTAATTAATATATTTTTTAAAAGTAAAATAGATTTTTGTAAAATAAATATACATATAAATGTATATTTATTAGTAATATGTTGTTATAGAGTAACTCTTGTGTTTGGTTATAGGTTATTTATAATTAGAGTTAATAATTGTTATTTCGATGTATATGCTGTAAGGATAATATTGGATATTTTCCAATATGTTTTAAAGCAGAAATAGTAGCGAATGCTCCATTTAAAGTAGAATCATAATGTATTTTGTAATTTAGAGCTGTTTTGCGTATTTCATGAGTTTCTTTATTTTTTTTATTATCTATTGATGTATTTATTATGTAAATATATTTTTTATTTTTAATGCCATCTTGTATGTTTGGTCTTCCTTCATGAATTTTATTTACTAATTTTATCGGGATTCCTTGATTTTTTATTTTTAAATAAGTACCTAATGTTGCTTCTAAATTAAATTTTAGTTTTTTTAATTTTATAGCAATATCAATAATTAAATTTTTATCTTGATTTTTTACAGATAATAAAACTGTTCCGTGATTTTTAAGATTAGCGGATACTCCGAGCATAGCTTTGTAAAAGGCTAATGAAAAACTTTTACCGATACCCATCACCTCTCCGGTAGATCGCATTTCTGGTCCTAAAAATGGATTAGATTCTGGAAATTTATTAAATGGTAATACAACTTCTTTGACTGAAAAATATTTTGGCTTAATTATTTTAATGTATTTTTGTTGTAATAGATTTTTTCCACAAATTGCACGCATTGCTATTTTTGCTAATGGCGCTCCAATAGATTTTGATACGAATGGAATAGATCTAGATGCTCGAGGATTTACTTCTAAAATAAATATTTTTTTGTTTTTAATGGCAAATTGAATATTAATTAGTCCTAATACATGTAAATTAAGAGCTAAAATTTTTGTTTGATTTATTATTTCTTTTTCTATTTTTTTATTCAATGTATGAACAGGTAAGGTACATGCTGAATCTCCCGAATGTATTCCTGCCGGTTCTATATGTTCCATAATTCCACCGATAAAGACGTTTTTTTTATCACAGACGGCATCTACGTCTACTTCAATAGCATTATCTAGATATTGATCTAATAAAATAGTTTGATTTTTTGATTGTTGATTACGATTTGAAAAATATTTTATAAGATGATCGTTATCATAAATAATTTTCATATCTCGTCCACCTAATACATATGAAGGACGCGCAATTATTGGATATCCTATATTATTAGATTTTTTTAACGCTTCTTTTATATTATTTGCTGTATCATTTTTAGGTTGTTGTAATTTTAGTTTGTGAATTATTTTTTGGAATTTTTGTCTATTTTCAGCTATATCAATATATTTTGGTTGTGTTCCTAGAATATTAATTTTTTCTTGTTGAAAATATTTGGCTAATTTTAATGGTGTTTGGCCTCCATATTGAATTACAATCCCCATAGGTTTTTCTATACGTACGATTTCCAATATTTCTTCTAATGCAATAGGTTCAAAATATAATCTATCGGATATATCGTAATCTGTAGATACTGTTTCAGGATTACAATTAATCATAATTGTTTCATATTTATCTTTTTTTAATATTTGTGATGCATGCACGCAACAATAATCAAATTCAATACCTTGGCCAATTCTATTTGGGCCGCTACCAAGAATGATAATTTTTTTTAAATTTTTTGTAGGTAAGGATTCACATTCATCTTCCCAGGTAGAATACATATAGGCGGTTTCTGTAGAAAATTCAGCTGCGCAGGTATCTATACGTTTATAGGTAGGGTGTAATTTTAGTTTATATCTTTTTTTACGTATGTCATCTTCTTGAACATTTATCAGTTGAGAGATACGTAAATCTGAAAAACCTTTTGATTTTAAGTATTTTAATTGTGCATAATTAAAATCAGATAATTTCTTATTTTTTGTTTTTTCTTCTATCAAAATTAAATTTTGTATTTGTTGTAAAAACCATTTATCAATGTATGTTAGTTTGTATATTTTATCTATAGTCCATTTTAATCGAAAAGCTTCTCCTATATACCATAATCGTTTTGGACCAGTTTCTTTTAATTCATATTTTATTTTTTTTTCTTGTATTATGTTATTATCATCTATTTTTTTAGTATTTATATCAAATCCTGTAGATCCAATTTCTAAACTTCTAATTGCTTTTTGTAATGATTCTTGAAATGTACGACCAATAGCCATTACTTCTCCTATTGATTTCATTTGTGTTGTTAATCGATCATTACATTTATGAAATTTTTTAAAATCAAATCTAGGTATTTTAGTTACAACATAATCAATGGAAGGTTCAAAAGCTGCTGGTGTGTTATGTCCAGTAATATTATTTTGTAATTCATTCAAGGTATATCCTATAGACAACTTTGTAGAAATTCGCGCGATAGGAAAACCCGTAGCTTTTGAGGCTAAAGCTGATGATCGAGATACTCTAGGATTCATTTCAATGACTATCATTTTTCCAGTTCTTGGATGTATTGCGAATTGTACATTAGATCCTCCGTTTGTTACGCCAATTTCTTTAAGGATCATTATTGCAGCATTTCGCATATTTTGGTATTCTCGATCACTTAATGTTTGAGCGGGAGCAATAGTTATAGAATCTCCGGTATGTATACCCATAGGATCTAGATTTTCTATGGTACAGATAACAATAAAATTATTTAATTTATCTCGTATTACTTCTAATTCGTATTCTTTCCAACCAATTAACGATTCGTCAATTAATAATTCGGATATTGGCGATAATTCCAGACCTTTTATACAGATATTTTGAAATTCTTCATAATTATATGCAATACCACCGCCACTACCTCCCATAGTAAATGAAGGCCTTATAATACTCGGAAAGCCAATAGATTTAATTATTGTATTTGCTTCTTTTATATTATGAGCAATACCACATCTTGCTGTTTGTAGATTAATTTTATTCATTGACTTTTCAAATAAAGATCTATTTTCAGCTTTTTGAATAGATTTAATTGTAGCTCCTATTAATTCTACGTTATATTTTTTTAATATTCCTGTTTGATATAATTGTAACGCACAATTTAAAGCAGTTTGTCCTCCCATAGTAGGTAAAATAGCATCTGGTTTTTCTTTTTTTATAATTTCTTCAATAATTTTTACATTAATAGGTTCAATATATGTTTTATCAGCAATATCAGGGTCTGTCATAATAGTTGCTGGATTAGAATTAATCAATATAACGGTATATCCTTCTTCTTTTAATGCTGTACAAGCTTGAACGCCTGAATAATCAAATTCGCAGGCTTGTCCGATTATAATAGGTCCAGATCCTATTATTAATATAGAGTTTATATCATTTCTTTTGGGCATTTGAAATTTCCTTGTTATGCATATTTTTAATAAAGATATCAAATAGTTTTTGAATGTCATGAGTACCTGGATTGGATTCAGGGTGTCCTTGAAAACTAAAAGATGGATGGTTTTTTAACTTAATTCCTTGAACAGTTTGATCAAATAAAGAGATATGTGTAATGATCATATTATTTTTTATTGATTTTTTGTCAATAGTAAAATTATGATTTTGAGTAGTAATAAATACACGTTTAGTAGATATATTTTGGACCGGATGGTTTGATCCATGATGTCCGAATTTCATTTTAATAATTTTTGCCCCTAACGATAATGCTAAAATTTGATGACCAAGACAAATTCCAAAAATAGGAATTGAAAAATTGAGTAATTTTTCTATATTTTTGATAGATATTGAGTATGATCGTGGATCGCCGGGACCGTTTGACAATAAGACCCCAGAGGGTTGTAGTGATAATAATTTTTTTACAGAAGTATTTGATGGAATTAAAGTAATTTGACATCCTTTATTTTGTAAAATTTTTAATATACTTGTTTTAACGCCAAAATCATATACAATAACATGGAATCTTTTTTTATTGTTAGTATCTGTAAATTGTACAGGATTCCATTTTTTAATTTTATTTACTCCAGTAAATGTAATTATTTTTTTTTTATTTTTATAATTATTTATTTTTTGGATAGCATTTTTTATATTAATATATTTTTCAGATTGTATGCATCCATATAAAGATCCTGTATTTCGTAAAATATGAGTAAGTTTTCTTGTATCGATATTTGATATAGCAATAATATGATTTTTTTTTATATATTGGGATAAATTTTGTGTGCTGCGATAATTACTATCGAGAGGTGATATAGATCGAGTAATAATACCATTAGCATGAATTTTTTTAGATTCTTCATCTAGTTTATTTGTTCCAACATTACCAATATGCGGATTAGTAAATGAAATAATTTGTCCTAAATACGAAGGATCTGTTAAAATTTCTTGATATCCGGTAAGAGCAGTGTTAAATACTATTTCTCCAATTGTTTCGCCTTCTATACCTACAGAGATACCTTGGAAAACAGTACCATTTTCTAAAATTAAATGCGCTATTTTTTTCAAAATATTCTCCTAATATATGATTTTTATAAATATATATAAAATACTAAATTTTAATTAATAATATTTTATTATATTATTGGTAATTTTTATAAAATAGAAATATTTTTAAGCACATCAGACATTTTATATAAACCAGTTTTTTTGCTGTGTATCCAGATAGCTGCCTGAAGAGCTCCTTTTGCAAAAGCTGATCGATGTATAGCTTTATGTACAATGGAAATTTTCTCATAATCATTAGAGAATAATACGGTATGTTCGCCAATTGTATTTCCTTCTCTAATAGTTGAAAAACCAATTGTATGCTTTTTTCGTATTCCAATATTTCCGTATCGTGAAAATACAGCTGATTTACTGAAATTCCAATTCATTGATTTTGAAATAATTTTACCTAATTGTAATGCAGTTCCCGAAGGTGCGTCTATTTTGTGTCTATGATGCGCTTCAATTATTTCAATATCAGCACTATTACCTAATATATGTGACATATATTGTATTATTTTATGCATTACATTAATACCGATACTAAAATTTGGAGAATATAATATTGGAATTATTTTAGAGGCTTGCTTAATTGTATTCATTTGTGCAGGATTAAATCCTGTTGTTCCTATGATCATTTTTTTTTTGTATTTAATACAGTATTCTACCATTTTTATGGTAGTGTATGGTGTGCTAAAATCAATTAATGTATCAAATGATAAAGTATTTTTATTTTTTCTGAGAGCATTTAATGTAGTAAAAAAATTTTTTTTATTTGTAGAAGATTTTTGGTCATCATTTAAATAATTTTTCATTTGTTTTTTTTGAATTAATCCATATATTAATTTAATATATTTGTTTTTTTTAATTTCTTTAATTAAAATTTTTCCCATACGACCAAGTGCACCAGAAATAACGACTTTAGTATTGATATTTTTCATGTTTGATGTTCTTATAGGTAAGATGTTATTGAATAGTTGATATAAATATATTAATATTTAGCATTAATTAGATTGTTAATAATACGTGTTTATTTTAATAAATGTTATTTTCCATAACAAATGTTATTAATATAATTATTAAATATTTTTATTAAAATTATTATTTATATTTATATGGATAATTAGTTATCTTAAATGATGATTAATTTTAATATATATATATTTATATTTTGTTAAAATTATATAAATTTTTTATAAGAAAATATGTTTTTTACCTGTTTGATTAATATTTTCAAGACATTTATAGCAAATATTTGTATTTTTATTTGTAAAATTGTTTTTTTTTGAATAATTCCAACATCTTGGACATTTAATTTTATTACTTTTTTTTATTATTATTTTTAAATTTTTAATGTTATTACTCGAATAAGCGATTTTCGGTGCAGAAGAATATCTATGTAACTGTGTTTCAGATACTAAAAATATATATTTCAATTCATTGTTAAAAGATAGGAGTAAGTTAAATAACTTTATATCTACATATAGTGTTAGCATTATTTCTAATGAATTATGTATATATTTATTTTTTTTTGCTTGTTCAATATATTTATTGACTTCATGTCTGACAATAAATATTTTTTTCCAAAAAAATATATTATAAGGAATATTGTTAGGAAGTGGTTTTGTTTTTTTAAACCATTTTTCGGTAAATATAGATTTTTCTTTTTTTATTTTAAAATAATTCCATGCTTCTTCTGCTGTAAATGATAAGATAGGAGCAATCCATCGTATAAGGGAATTTAATATATAAAATATTGCTGTTTGACCACTTCGTCTTTCTATACTATTACTATTTTTAGTGTATAATCGATCTTTAATTAATTCTAAATAACAAGATCCTAATTTAATAGAACAAAAATGAATAATTTTTTGTACTACTTCATGAAAATTATAAATTGAGTAGTTTTTAATAATTTTTTTTTGACATGTATATGTTATATCTAATATCCATCGATCCAACAATAACATTTTTTTATATTTTACAACATGGATATTTTTTTTAAAATCAAAAATGTTAGAGAATAAAAATCTTATTGTATTTCTAATTCTTCTGTAGTGGTCGGAAATTTGGTGTAATATTTTATCAGAAATAGATATATCATTAGTATAATTGGTATAAGCTACCCATAGTCTTAAAATATCTGCTCCCCATTTTTTAATTATATCTTTAGGTTTTGTATTATTTTCTAAAGATTTAGACATTTTTTGGCCAAGTTCATTAACAACGAATCCATGAGTTAGCACTGATTTGTATGGAGCATGATTTTTTGTAATTACAGATGTAATTAATGATGACATAAACCAACCGCGATGCTGATCTGATCCCTCTAAATATAAGTTAGCAATATAATTTAATGTATTATTGGTATAATTCTTATATATTTTAAGTTGATGATTTGATCCTGATTCAAACCATACATCAAGAACATCATTAATTTTTTCATACATATCAGCGTTTTTTTTTATCCAAGTATGAGTATTAGATTTCCACCATATTGTATAACCGTATTTTTTAATTTTTTTTGATATTTTTTTCATTATATCAACAGTATCTGGATGTAATTGACCGGTATGTTTATGTATAAAAAATGGAATTGGAATGCCCCATGTTCTTTGTCTAGATATACACCAGTCGGGTCTATTTTTTAACATTATTTTCATTTTATTTTTTCCCCATCCAGGAATCCATAAAACTTTTTTAATTTCTTGTAGCATGCTATCTTGTAATAATGGGTCAGATAGTTTTATAAACCACTGTAATGTAGTTCGTAGGATAACAGGTTTTGTGTGGCGCCAGCAGTGTGGATATGAATGTTGAATAGTTTCTAAAAAAAATATTTTATCATTATTTTTTAATAACTTTAAAATTATATCTTCTTTATTGAAGATATGAATATTATTTAGTGGATAAAATTTTGGTAAATTATAAAATCCATATGAATTAACGATTTGGGTAGGTTTTATTTGATATTTTTTACATGCGATAAAATCTTCGTATCCGTGATCTGGAGACATATGTACTGCTCCGGTTCCTAATTCATTAGATACATGTGTAGATAATATAATTGGAACATAAATATTTAAAAATGGATGTATACATTGCAAATTTTCTAAATTTTTTCCATTTATACAATTAATAATTTTCCATTTTTTTATGTTAATTTTTTTTATTATTTTTTTTGTTAATTTTTTTTCAAAAATATAATATTTTTTTTCAATTTTTATTAATTGATACTTTAATTGTGGATTAACAGCAATAGCTTGACATGTTGGTAATGTCCAAGGTGTAGTTGTAAAAATAACGATTGAAATATTAGTAACGGGATTTATTTTATCTTTGGTGGGATTGTTAAATTTTATTTTTGATAAACTGTTATTTTTTAAAATAAATGACACATAAAGAGATAGTGATTTTTTTTTTTGATATTCTATTTCAGCTTCAGCTAAAGAAGATTGACAATGAAAACACCAATGAATAGGTCTGAGATCACGATAAATATATTTTTTTTCAACAATTTTAGCTAATACATTTATAGTATTAGATTGATTTACATAGTCTAAAGTTAAGTTACTATTATCCCAATCTGCTAAGATTCCTAATCTGATAAAATCCTTTTTTTGCTGATGAACTTGTGTTAACACATATTTATAACATATTTTACGAAATTGCTTTTTATTTATGTTATTTTTTTTTTTTAATATTTGTTCTACTTTTTGTTCGATAGGTAATCCATGACAATCCCAACAAGGAATATAAGGCGCAAAAAATCCAGACATACGTTTAAATTTTAGTATTATATCTTTCAATATTTTATTAACAGCATGACCAATATGAATATCTCCATTTGCATAAGGTGGTCCGTCATGCAAAGAAAAAATTTTTTTTTTTTTGTTATATACATGTAAATTATCGTATAATTTATTTTTTTTCCATTTTTTTAATATTTCTATTTCTTTAATAACTAAATTTGCTTGCATAGGAAATTTTGTTTTAGGTAAATTTAACGATGTTTTGATTGTTTTCATATATGCCTCATAGTAAATTGATAGATATATTATTTTTTAAAATTATAAAAAAAATTTTATATCATTACTAATGAATGTTTTTTTTAAAATAAAAATTTTTAAAATAGTATTTATTAAGAATTTTTAATTATTAATAATAGTATATATAATAGTTTTATTAATTTTAATCGATATAACGATATATTTATTATATTTTGATCATAAATATCGTTAATTAATAATTGGTATTGTTTTATATGTAATATATTTTATATTATATTAACATGAATAATATTATTTATAATATATATATTTTATATATTTATATATATAAAATATATATATATTATTAGTTATAACTTATAATAAGATTTATATTAATAAATATTATAAATATTTTTAATATCAGTAATTTTTATCAATAGCACTCATTTATGAGGTTGTGAATATTATGGCAAATATAAAATCATCTAAAAAACATGCAATTATTTCTGAAAAAAAAAGAAAATATAATTTTAGTAAACGATCTGCAATAAAAACTTTCATAAAAAAGGTATATTTTTTTATCAAACAAAAAAATAAAGAAAAAGCGAATGAAACATTTTGTATATTACAATCTATTATTGATAGATATGCTTTGAAAGGAATTTTGCATGTTAATAAAGCTGCTAGACATAAATCCATATTAACAAAATATATTAAAAATATTGTCTAATATATTTTACAAGATATATATAATAAATTATATAAGTATTGCATCTATTTTATTTTATATAGATAGCAATACCCTCTTTGCTATATTTTTATTGTGTAAGATTATCAAAAAATCTTTTAACACTATCAAAAAATCTTTTGGATTGAGGGCTATGGTTTTCTCCTTTAACTTCACCAAAACTTTTTCCTAATTTTTGTAATAGATGTTTTTGAAAGGTATTTAATTTGACAGGTGTTTCTACTATTATTTTGCATAATAGATCTCCGGGATATCCTTTTCGTACTGATTTTACACCTTTGCCTCGTATTCGAAATAATTTGCCTGATTGTGTTTCAGAGGGTATTTTAAGCTTTATTCTTCCTGTTAACGTAGGTACTTCGATTTCTCCGCCTAAGGCAGCTATGACAAAATTAATAGGAACACTGCAGTGAAGGTTATTATCTTCTCTAATAAAAATAGGGTGTTTTTTTACAGTAACTTGTATATATAAATCTCCTGATTGTGCCCCGCATTGTCCTGCTTCACCTTCATGATTTAATCTAATACGATCGTTGGTATCTATACCTGCTGGAATTTTAATAGATAATTTTTTAGATATTTTAATACGACCTTGCCCATAACATATTTTACATGGATTTTTTATAACTGTTCCGTTTCCTTGGCACGTAGAACACGTCTGTTGCACACTAAAGAATCCTTTTCTCATTTGTATATGTCCGTGACCGTTACAAGATGTACATGTTTGTGGTTTTGCTCCATATGCTGATCCTTGACCGGAACATGCTGTACATTTATTTAATGTCGGAATCTTTATTTCTTTTGTAGTTCCCTGTACGGCTTCTTCTAATGTAAGATTCATATTATATTGTAAATCAGATCCTTTTTTTTTGGTGTTTTTTCTATTATTGCCAAAAATATCACCAAACACATCCCCAAATATGTCGTTTAGATCAGATGTTGATGTGGTAAAACTACTGTGAAATCCTCCGGTATTATTATTCTGTTCAAATGCTGCATGTCCGTATTCATCGTATGCATTTCTTTTTTTTGCATCACTAAGAACTTCATATGCTTGTTTAATTTTTTTAAATTTTTCTTCTGCCGCTTTATTGCCCTGATTACGGTCAGGATGATATTTAATAGCGAGTCTTTTATAAGCTCTTTTTATTTCACGTTCATTAGCATTATTAGATATCTCTAATATTTTATAGTAGTCTTGTTGTGTCATGATTTATTATTATTCCTAATATAATATATATTAATAGGGGTGTAGATAGAATATTCTACACCCTTTGATATAGAATTAGATATTTTGGATTTATTTTTTATTATTTTTGTAATTAAATTTTTTTCATATATTTTGAATTATTTGTTTTTATCTTTTTCTTTAATTTCTTCAAATTCTGCATCTACTACGTTTTCTTTGTTATTGTTTGCATCTTCTTTTTTATCAGTATTATTATTTGTATTATTTTTTTTTAATAATTCTGTTAATTTTAAATTTAATTGTAATACTTTTTGTATGTTTGCATCAATTTCTTCTTTATTTTCACCTTTAAGAGCAAGATCTAATTCTTGTAAGGATTTTTCAATATCTGATTTTGTCGTTGAATCAATTTTTTCTTTGCATTCAGATAATTGCTTTTTGGTATTATGAGAAATTTGATCACCTTGATTTCTAACTTTTATTAATTCTTCAAATTTTAAATCTTTTTCAGAATTTTCTTGTGCATCGTCAATCATTTTTTTAATTTCATCTTTATTTAATCCAGATGAAGATCGTATAGTTATTTTTTGTTCTTTTCCTGTTGTTTTGTCTTTTGCTGAAACATGTAAAATACCATCGGCATCAATATCAAAAGTTACTTCTATTTGTGGAATTCCGCGTGGAGCTGCTTGAATACCATCTAAGTTAAATTGTCCTAGAGATTTATTATCTAGAGCTCTTTTTCTTTCTCCTTGTAATATATGTATTGTTACAGCAGATTGATTATCTTCAGCCGTAGAAAATGTTTGACTGTGTTTAGTAGGTATAGTTGTATTTTTGTTAATTAATGGGGTCATGACTCCACCCATTGTTTCAATTCCTAATGATAACGGTGTTACGTCTAATAACAGTACATCTTTAACTGTACCAGATAATACACCACCTTGAACAGCAGCGCCGATAGCAACAGCTTCATCAGGATTTACATCTTTTCTTGGTTTTTTTCCAAAAAATTCTGTTACTTTTTTTTGTACTAAAGGCATTCGAGTTTGCCCACCTACTAATATAATATCATTAATATCTGATATTTTTAACTTAGCGTCTTTTAATGCTACTTTTAACGGTTTAATAGATTTAATGATTAGATCTTCGACTAATGATTCTAATTTTGCTCGCGTTACTTTAATATTTAAATGTTTAGGGCCTGTAGCGTTAGCTGTAATATATGGTAGATTTACATCAGTTTGTTGTGTTGCAGAAAGTTCAATTTTTGCTTTTTCAGCTGCTTCTTTTAATCTTTGCATTGCTAATGGATCATTACTTAAATCCATTCCTTGTTCTTTTTTAAATTCTTCAACTAAAAAATGAATTAATCGATTATCAAAATCTTCTCCACCTAAATGGGTGTCTCCGTTTGTAGAAAGTACTTCAAAAGTTTTTTCTTTATCAACATCATCAATTTCAATAATTGAAATATCAAATGTTCCTCCACCTAAATCATATACTGCAATTGTTCGATTACCTGTACCTTTATCTAAACCATACGCAAGTGCTGCTGCTGTTGGTTCGTTAATTATTCTTTTAACTTCTAATCCTGCTATTTTGCCTGCATCTTTAGTAGCTTGTCTTTGAGCATCGTTAAAATATGCTGGTACTGTAATTACAGCTTCAGTAACTTTTTCTCCTAAATAATCTTCAGCAGTTTTTTTCATTTTTTTGAGAATTTCAGCAGAAATTTGAGGCGGTGCAATATTATCTTGTTTTATTTTTAACCAAGCATCACCATTTTTTGATTGGACGATGTCATATGGCATGATTTTAATATCTCTTTGTACTTCTTCGTCTTGAAATTTTCTTCCCATTAAACGTTTAATTGCAAAAAGTGTATTTTTTGGATTAGTAATAGATTGTCTTTTAGCTGGTTGTCCAACTAAAATTTCGTTTTCTTTGGTATAAGCAATAATAGAAGGTGTAGTACGTTCTCCTTCTGCATTTTCTAATACTTTAGCTTTATTATTATCCATAATAGCTACACAAGAGTTTGTAGTGCCTAAATCTATTCCAATGATAGATCCCATTTTAGTAATCTCCTAATTTATATTTTAAATGTAATTTAAAAATATTTTAATAACTATTAATAATATTTTTGTAATTATTAATAATTTTATTAAATAGATAATATTAATAAAATGGGGTCAGTTTATAAAGCATCAAGGGTAAAAAAAAAATATAATTTTATTTATTTCAAAATAACGTATCAAGAATGTTTTTAATCATATTAATGAATTAATAATTAGATTTTTTATAGTAAAATTATAACTTTTTTTTATAAGATGTTATAATTAATTGAATGAAAAATATATATATAGATATATTAATATCATTTTTATATTTTATTTTTATTGTCTATAATGAGAATTAATTAACATTTTTGAGTTTATAAATATTTATGAATATAAGTGATCAACATTTACATTTTATTTTTTTTGTATTTGGTGTTTTTGTACTGTGTTTTTTAATGTTATTATGCGGTTACGTATTGGGCGGTAGATCATATTTTCAAAAATCTCCAGATCCATTTGAATCTGGTGTTATTTCAGTTGGGTCTGCTCGAATACAAATACCTATTAAGTTTTCTTTAATTGCTATTTTATTTGTTTTGTTTGATGTAGAAATATTGTATTTATATTTTTGGTCTTTATGTATACGAGAATCTGGATGGATAGGTTTATTGAGTATTTGTTTTTTTATTCATATTTTATTTATGACATTATTTTATTTGATCAAAAATAATATATTAGAGTGGGTCATTTTAAAATAAATATATATTTTTATTTTTTATTTTTAGTAAATTACATAAATCATGTATTGATTAGTTATTAAGCTTTTAATATTCGCTGAATTTATTAATAAAACATTATCATGTCAGTTAATGACAAAAGGATTTTTAAATATGAAATATACTTTAACGCAAGTTAATAAAAATAAAAACATATCTGAAAAATATCCATTAAATACGGTAGATACCGTATTAGATCCTATCACAACACAAATGCAAAATAATGTATTTTTTGGGAAAATTTCTAAATTTTTTCATAATATTGTAAATTGGGGTCGTAAAAATTCTTTGTGGCCTTATAATTTTGGTTTATCGTGTTGTTATGTAGAAATGGTAACTGCATTTACATCTGTTCATGATGTTTCTCGTTTTGGTTCTGAAGTTTTACGAGTGTCTCCTAGACAAGCTGATTTTATGGTTATTGCGGGAACGCCTTTTATTAAGATGGCTCCCATTATACAAAGATTATATGATCAAATGTTAGAACCGAAGTGGGTCATTTCTATGGGAGCATGCGCAAATTCTGGCGGAATGTATGACGTATATTCAGTTGTACAAGGGGTAGATAAGTTTCTCCCAGTAGATATTTACATACCAGGTTGTCCTCCTAGGCCGGAAGCATATATTCATGCATTAACGTTATTACAAAAATCTATTTCTAAAGAACGTCGTCCATTATCATGGATAATAGGTGATCAAGGAGTTTATAAACCAAAAATGTTGTCCGAAAAAGAAAAAAATAATAATAAAAGAATTTCGGTGATAAATATTGATTCTAATGATAGTTTTTAATTTAAATTTTAAATTTTTTAATATATTGTTGTTTAGTTTTATTAACAGTATTTATCTAAAATAGATATATAGTACACTTATAGGAATTCAATCATGTCTGATATTGGTTTGCAAAAAAATTTTTTTTTTAAATAATATTGATAAAAAATTTTGCGATAAAAATCCTATTATTAATTCTTTATTTAAAATATTTGGAAAAAAAAATTTTTTTATTCAAAATACTTGTTTTCAATATCCAGTTTTATGGATTAATAGAAAAATTTTAATAAAGGTCATTCATTTTATAAAGAAAAACGATATTTGTTCATATGAAATGTTATTTGATCTACACGGAATTGATGAACGTCTGCGAAAAAACACTGATAATATTCCTAATACTGATTTTACAGTATTTTATCATTTTCTATCAATTACGCATAATTGCGATCTTATTTTAAAAGTAGCTTTATTGGAAAATAAACTACAATTACCTACTATTACTTCAATTTTTTTAAACTCAAATTGGTATGAACGTGAAACATGGGAAATGTTCGGTATAAAATTTATCGGACATCCTTGTTTAATTCGTATCTTGATGCCTAAAAATTGGGTTGGACATCCTTTACGGAAAGATTATGCGTCTCATGCAACGGAATTAGATAGTTTTTTTTTTACTAAACAAAAAGAAGACGTAGCAATGGAAGCGTTGCGTTTTTGTCCTGAATCATGGGGTTTAGAGAGTAATAAATCTGATAATTCAAAATATATGTTTTTAAATTTTGGACCTAATCATCCTTCTTCGCATGGAGCTTTTCGAATAATATTACAATTACATGGAGAAAAGATAGTAAATTGTATTCCTGATATTGGTTATCACCATCGCGGTGCAGAAAAAATTGCTGAACGACAATCTTGGCATAATTACATACCTTACACAGACCGTATAGAATACTTAGGCGGATGTATTAATGAAATGCCTTACATACTAGCTGTAGAGAAATTAGCAGGTATTATTGTACCTGATCGTGTTCAAGTAATTAGAATTTTATTATCTGAATTATTTAGAATTAATAGTCATTTATTATTTATTTCTACGTTTATTCAAGATGTAGGAAGCATGAGTACTGTTTTTCTTGCTTTTACTGATCGTCAAAAAATTTATGATATAATTGAATATATTACTGGTGCTCGTATGCATCCTGCTTGGTTTCGTATTGGAGGAATCGCTAAAGATTTACCTATTAATTGGCATTATTTTTTAAAAGAATTTTTAATGTGGATGCCAAAACGTTTAGATTTTTATGTAAAAATAGCATTAAAAAATAGTATTCTTGTTTCTCGATCTGTTGGTATAGCATCTTATGAAAAAAAAGAGGCGTTATCTTGGGGAGTTACAGGTGCAGGATTAAGGGCAACTGGTGTAAATTTTGATGTTAGAAAACAACGTCCTTATTCAGGTTATCAAAATTTTGATTTTGATGTTCCGATTGGTAATACAGTTAGTGATGCTTATACTCGAGTATTGTTAAAAGTTGAAGAAATCAGACAAAGTTTAAAAATATTACAACAATGTTTATTAAATATGCCAAATGGTTCTTTTAAATCGGATCATCCTCTAACTACTCCTCCGTATAAAAAAAATTCTTTATTTAATATTGAAACTATGATCACTCATTTTTTACAATCATCTTGGGGGCCAATCATGCCTGTAAATGAAAGTTTTCAAATGATTGAAGCAACTAAAGGAATTAATAGTTATTATTTAATTAGTGATGGTAATTCAACAAGTTATCGTACTCGTATTCGTACTCCTAGTTTTGCTCATTTACAACAAATTCCATCTGTTATACGCGGACAGTTAA
This sequence comes from Buchnera aphidicola (Cinara kochiana kochiana), assembly GCF_900698905.1. Classification (NCBI taxonomy): domain Bacteria; kingdom Pseudomonadati; phylum Pseudomonadota; class Gammaproteobacteria; order Enterobacterales; family Erwiniaceae; genus Buchnera; species Buchnera aphidicola. Next base: position 117,310 of record NZ_LR217707.1, read on the forward strand.
TTTCAGATTTAATTGTTTATCTTGGTAGTATTGATTTTGTTATGTCAGATGTAGATCGTTAAATATTTTTATAAATTATAATAAGGAAAATATGTGTTTCGTTTAAGTTCATTAGAAATTTCTGAAATTTTATTAAAAAAAAAATGTTATCGTGATTCACGAGCAGTGTGTATTGATGCTTTAAAAATTGTACAAAAACATAGAAAATGGGTTTGTAGTAATTCTATTATAGCAATTTCTGAACTTTTATCTATTCCGGTGTGTGAGGTAGAAAGTGTTGCGACTTTTTATTGTCATATTTTTAGAAAACCAGTAGGTTTTCATGTAATTCGTTATTGTGATAGTGTTGTATGTTTTATTAATGGTTATCGTAAAATTGAAAATCAATTGATATCTACTTTAAATATACAACCAGGAGAAACTACGAGTAATAATCAATTTACATTGTTACCTACTTGTTGTTTGGGCGCGTGTGATAAAGGCCCTGTAATGTTAGTTGATGAAAATTTATATACTAATCTCACTTCTACAAAGGTATTAGAATTATTGGATAAATATAAATGAAACATATACTGAAAAATCCAGAAACGCATCCGTTAACATGGCGTTTAAAAAAATATTGTAAACCAGTTAAAATAATAGAGTACTGTAATACTAATGGTTACCAAGCTTTAAAAAAATCTTTAAAATATATGAATTCTAATGAAATAATATCTTTGGTTAAAAAATCTGGTTTAAAAGGTAGAGGAGGTGCTGGTTTTCCAACTGGTAATAAATGGGATTTAATGTCAACAAGTTCTGTTAAAGATATTAGATATTTAATCTGTAATGCTGATGAAATGGAACCTGGAACGTATAAAGATAGATTCTTGATAGAATATTTACCACATCAATTGATTGAAGGTATTATTATCAGTGCGTTTGCTTTGCAAGCTGAATGTGGATATATTTTTTTGAGAGGTGATTATTATTTATCAGAAAAAATTTTAACACAATCTATTCGTGAAACATATCAAGCTGGATTTTTAGGAGAAAACATTTTAAATAGTGGTTTTACTTTTAATTTATTTGTACATACTGGTGCCGGTCGTTATATTTGTGGGGAAGAAACTGCATTGATTAATTCATTAGAAGGTAAGCGTGCAAATCCACGATATAAACCGCCTTTCCCTGCTAACTTTGGATTATGGGGAAAACCTACATGCGTTAATAATGTAGAAACATTATCTAATATTCCCGCAATTATTTTGTATGGAGCGAATTGGTATTTAAATTTATCTAAAAGTATAGATTCAGGTACTAAGTTATTGGGTTTTTCAGGTCGCGTAAAAAGACCGGGTTTATGGGAATTACCGTTGGGTATTACAGCAAGAGAAGTTTTAGAAGATTATGCAGGTGGAATGCAAAAAAAATTAACCTTACAAGCTTGGCAACCCGGTGGAGCAGGAACTAGCTTATTATCTTACAATGATATTGATATAAAAATGGATTTTACTAGTTTGCAAAAAATAGGTAGTCGATTAGGAACAGGAATCGCTATGGCTATAGACGATAAAGTTAATATTATTTCTTTATTAGTGAATATTGAAAAATTTTTTTCTCGAGAATCATGCGGATTCTGTACTCCATGTAGAGAAGGATTACCTTGGATTGTTAAAATATTACAATCCTTAGAAAATAAAAATGGATATAGTGGCGATATTTCGATATTAGAGCAATTATGCACCCATTTAGAATCAGGAAAAACATTTTGCGCACATGCTCCAGGAGCAATTTCTCCATTAAAAAGTGCGATAAAACTTTTTCGTAACGATTTTAAAAAAGGTATTAATTTAAATAATAAAAAACAGAACAATATAGATATTGTTTCTTTATATGAATAGTATATGTGATAAATAGTGTTTATTGCGTATATGGATAAAATAGTAATAAATGTTTAATACAATATTTGTATATAGCGGTATAGTCGGTATTTTAAAGTGAGTATTTTATAATGATTAAAATTTATATTGATAAAAAAATTTTTTTTGTTGAATCATCTTGTAATCTTTTACAAGCTTGTTTATCTGTAGGTATTAATATACCCTTTTTTTGTTGGCATCCAGCATTAGGCAGTATTGGTTCTTGTCGACAGTGTGCGGTTAAAGTATATCAGAATGATGATGATCAAATTGGAATGATTGTTATGGCATGTATGTTATCGGTTAAACAGGATATGAGAATATCAACTACACATTCAGATGTAATAAATTTTCAAAAAAATATTACTGAATTAATGATGTTAAATCACCCGCATGATTGTCCTGTTTGTGCAGAAGGCGGTAGTTGTCATTTGCAAGATATGACTGTTTTAAACAAGCATCATATTCGACGTTATAGATTTGAAAAACGTGTTTACAATAATCAATATTTAGGTCCATTTATCTCACATGTTATGAATAGATGTATTACATGTTATCGTTGCACTCGATATTATAATGATTATGCTGGTGGAAAAGATTTTGGAGTATATGGTTCAAATAACAAAATTTATTTTGGTCGTTTTGAAAATGGTATTTTAGAAAGTGAATATTCTGGGAATTTAATTGATATATGTCCAACAGGTGTATTTACCGATAAAAGTAATATTGATGATTTTTATCGTAAATGGGATTTACAGTATTCTCCTAGTGTATGTCATAATTGTAGTATTGGATGCAATATTAGTTTAGGGGAACGTTTAGGTAAATTATGCCGTGTTGATAATAGATATAATAAACATTTGAATCGATATTTTTTATGTGATTTGGGTAAATTTGGTTGTAATTATGTAAACTTTACTGTTACTTCAAAGCCATTTAAGCTCAAAAATAATATTACTAAATTTTTAAATTATTCGGAAGCAATTAATTTAATTTCTAATGTTTTACAAGATTCCTCAAATAGAGTATTAGGAATTGGTTCTTCACGAGCTAGTATTGAGAGTAATATGGCATTGTTTAATTTAGTTGGAGAGAATAATTTTTCTAATGGAGTATTACCGGAATTAAATCAATGTACTAATTTAATTGCGGATATTATAAAACGTGGAGGCTTACATACTCCTTCTATTTCAGAAATTGAGCAATATGATGTAATTTTAATTATAGCTGAAGATATTACTCAAACTGCAGCATTAGCGGCATTATCAGTACGTCAGGCAGTAAAAGGTGTATATTCTTCTATTTCAGATGAACATAATATACCTATATGGCATATTAATGCTATAAAAAATATTGCTCAGAATAAAAAAAATTTATTATTTATTATTAATGGAAGTGAAACTAAGCTAGATGATATCAGTAAGATTAGTTACCATGGATCTATACAAAAACAGTTACAATTTAGTACAGCAATATTAGATTGTATTAATAATAATACACAATATGTACAAGATAACCATCAAGATATATTTGATCAAGTAAATTTAATTGCTAAAGCATTATGTAATTCTAAAAAACCATTAATTATTTCAGGCACATCATATTATCATACTGAATTTATTAAAATATCTTTTAATATTGCGAAATCATTACAGACAAAAGGATTACCGGTTGGTTTAGCATTATTTCCACCCTCAGCTAATAGCATAGGAGTTTCATTAATTCCAAATATTTCTTTAAATATTATGTTTGATATAATTCATTCAGAAAAAATAGATGTTTTAATCATTTTAGAAAATGATTTATATCGATTGTATGAAGCAAATTTTATAGATAATATTTTAAAAAATATCAATACCGTTATAGTAATAGATCATCAAAACAATAGAATGACAAAAAATGCTCATATTTTTTTACCATGTACTAATTTTTTTGAAAGTTCCGGAAGTATTGTAAATTATGAAGCTCGTTTACAGCGTTTTTTTAGAACTCATAATCCTAACTTTTATAATAAAAAAATATATAAATTAGATAGTTGGCGATGGATATATGCTATTAAACATAATATTAACTCTTTTATGTCCATTCAATTATTTACTCTCGATAAAATGATGAAATTATGTTCTTTATGGAATTCTATTTTTAAAAAATTAAAAGATTCTGCTCAATCTGCAGATTTTAAAATTCATGGTCAAAAAATTGCTAGATCATCTCTACGATTTAGTGGTCGTTCTTCTATGTTTGCTAATAAAAATGTACATGAACCTGTTTCTCCGATAGATCCTGATAGCATGTTTTCTTTCTCTATGGAAGGGAATCAACAAACAGAAAATAATTTTTCTCATGCTCCATTTTTGTGGTCTCCTAATTGGAATTCTAATCAATCATTACATAAATCATCTAATCGTTTAAATAATCAATTTATTCATTTATATGAGGGTATACTTTTATTTAAGGATTATAAAGAAAAAATTTTATCAAATTTTGATATAAAAAGATTTAATAAAAATGTAGCACAAGATTCATTATATTTTCGAATTATTCCATATTATAAATTATTGGGTAGTGAAGAAATGAGTCAAAATTATTTTGTCAAAATAATGAAAATAAATGTTATTTATGTTCGAATGAATGATTCTGATGCTTTTAGATTAAAAATTAATAATGGTGATATATTACAATTTCAGGTAAATAATTTATTTTTTAGATTTCCTGTATTCCTATCTAAGCAAATAAATGTATTTCATATTGGTTTACCAATAGGTTGTGGTAAATTACCAGCTATTTTCTTTAATAAAGTTGCTACAAATTTAACAAAGTATAATAAATAAATATTTTATTGAATTGGGTTTAATATTATGAAAAATAAATTTTTTTTTTCTATTAGTTTTTTGATTATAACTATATTTAGCGCTAGTTTTTTGAGTATAGTAGAGAGAAAGATATTGGGTTTATTACAAAATCGATATGGCCCAAATAGGGTTGGATGGGGTGGTTGTATGCAGGTACTAGCTGATGGTATTAAGCTTCTTTTTAAAGAAGACTGGATTCCCCCTTTTTGTGATAAATTTTTGTTTATTTTAGCGCCTATAATTTCTTTTATCTCTTTTTTGTGTGTTTTATCAAGTATTCCTATTACTTATGATTATATTATTATTAGTTTAGATATTGGATTATTATTTTTTTTTATGATGTCATCTATATCAGTATATGGAGTTTTATTAGCTGGTTGGTCTAGTAATAATAAATATGCTTTATTAGGATCAATTAGAGCAGTAGCGCAAATGTTAAGTTATGAGGTTTTTTTAGGTCTTTCTGCTTTAGGAACTGTGATGCAATGTGGATCTTTTAACTTAATAGATATTATTTATTCACAACAAAGAATATGGAATGTTATTCCACAATTTTTTGGTTTTATTATGTTTTTTATAGCATGTATTGCAGTTTGTCACAGACATCCTTTTGACCAACCAGAATCAGAACAAGAATTAGCTGATGGTTATCATATTGAATATTCTGGTATGAAGTTTGGAATGTTTTTTATTGGAGAATATATTTCTATTATGACTGTTTCTGCTTTGATAGTTTGTTTATTTTTTGGAGGATGGCTTGGTCCTTGGTTTCCACCAATAATATGGTTTTTATTAAAATTTTTTTTGTTTATTTTTTTATTTATTTTAATAAGAGCATCTTTACCAAGACCTAGGTACGATCATGTTATGTTATTTGCGTGGAAATTTTTTTTTCCATTATCATTATTGAATTTAATTTATACATCTTTAAAAATTTTATTATAATTTCGAGGTTTGATAATGTATGAATATAAAAAATATTTTTTTAAATTTTTTTAGCTATATTCGTAGTATATTTTTGATATTTACTAATATTTTTGCAGCACGTGAAACACGATTGTATCCAGAACAACCATTAAATTTATCATTACGATATAGAGGTCGTATTATTTTAACTCGAGATCCCGATGGTTTAGAACGATGTGTTGCTTGCAATTTATGTTCTGCTGTGTGTCCTGTTAACTGTATTTCATTAAAAAAGTCAGAAGATATAGATGGTCGTTGGTATGCTAAATTTTTTAGAATAAATTTTTCGCGTTGTATTTTTTGCGGTTTATGTGAAGAAGCTTGTCCTACTGCAGCGATTCAATTAATTCCGGATATAGAATTAAGTGAATTTAATCGAAAAAAATTAATTTATGAAAAAAAGGATTTACTGATTTCGGGGCCTGGAAAATTTCCAAAATATAATTTTTATTCTATTTCAGGTGTAAAAAATAATAATAAATCACATAATGCTACTTCAAAAAAGATACTAAACTGTGTTGATGTGACATCTTTATTGCCGTAGGGATAATTTTATGATTTTTGTATTTTATTTATTTAGTTTGCTATCTGTTATTTTTTCTTTATTAATAGTGATAAGTCGTAATTCAGTTTATTCTTTATTGTATTTGATTTCTCTGATATGTTCTATTTCTGGTATTTTTTTTACTTTAGGGATGATTTTTATAGGAGCGTTAGAAGTAATTATTTATGCTGGAGCTATTATGGTTTTATTTGTTTTTTCGGTAATGTTAATAAATAATAATTTATTTCAAAAATGTAATCGATTAAATCGATCGATAAATTTTTATGAAATTTTATCTTTTATATGTTTAATTGTAATTTTATTAATTTTATCTATCCAATTTATTAAAGAAAAAAATAAAATTTTAATTTTTAATGATATAGCAATGAAACAAATCAGTATGTGTTTATTTAATAAATACGGATTTTTGGTAGAATTTACATCTTTATTGTTATTATCTGCATTACTTGTAGTATGTATACTTTTTAAGTAATAAGATTTATTTTTGTGTTTTTATAAGGATAAAATATAAGACTATGTTGCTATTAAATCACGGAATTATTGTATCGATTATAATATTTATAATCGGTTTAATGTCTTTATTAAGAAATAAAAATTTAATATTTACATTAATTAGTTTAGAAATACTTACTAACGCAATTGCTTTAGCGATAGTATTAGTAGGGCATTATTGGAATCAAACCGATGGTCAAATTATGTATGTATTTATTATCACTACAGCAGCAGCGGAAGTTAGTATAATGTTAGCTTTTTTTTTAAAAATATATAAACAGTATAATACGTTAGATATATTTCAGTTAAGCGAGATTGATAAATGAATTTAATTTACTATGTAGTTATATTTCCATTATTAAGTTGTTTATTATTGGTATGTTTGCAAAAATTTTTGTCAAAAAATAATGTTGCATTGATTAGTATTTCTTCAGTTTTTGTATCTTTATTATTTTTATTATATGTAATATATGATTATTATCATAAAATTAATATATCGAAAATTTTTTTTGTACCAATGTTGCATTGGATAACTGTAAATAATTACAATATTGAATGGAATTTTTTAATAGATTTTTTTTCTTTATCTATGTTAGCAATGGTTTTATTAATTAGTATATGTGTATATTTATTTTCTTTTTGGTATATGCGAGATTCAGTTGTATATACGAAATATTTCATATATATGAATTTATTTATTTTGTGTATGATAATTTTTATATTGACAAGTAACTTAATTACTATGTTTTGTGCTTGGGAAATAGTTGGAGTTTGTTCATATTTATTAATTGGTTTTTATTTTAATAATGAACGAAATGGATATGCTGCTATTAAGTCATTTTTAATGACTCGATTTGGTGATGTGTTTTTTTTAATTTCTATTTTTTTAATTTTTTTAAAATTTAATACAGTAGATTTTTTAACGTTACAGAATTCTATTGATAAAATTATTTTTTTAAATAACAGTACAAATTACTTATCTATAATAACTTTTTTATTAATTATTGCAGCTATAGGAAAATCAGCGCAAGTACCTTTACATACATGGTTAATAGGGGCCATGGTTGGTCCAACACCGGCTTCTGCTTTAATTCATTCAGCTACTATGGTGACTATGGGTGTTTATTTAATATTGCGGACATATGTATTATTTATATTTAATACTTATGCCATGAGTTTGTTAGCTATAATTGGTTGTATAACTATTATAATATCTAGTATTTCGGCTATTTTTGAGAATAATATTAAATGTATTTTAGCTTATTCCACTATGAGTCAAATTGGTTATATGTTTTTAGCGTTAGGATCTAATAATATTAAGGGTGCATTTTTTCATTTGATCTGTCATGCTTTTTTTAAATCTATATTGTTTTTGTCAGCTGGGTCTATTATAAAATGTGTAAATAATGAACAAAATATTAGTAAAATGGGCAGTTTGTATAAAAAAATTCCTTTTGTTTATATAACTTTTTTAATAGGAAGTTTTTCTTTAGTATCGTTACCGTTTCTTACTTCTAGTTTTTATAGTAAAAGTAATATACTATTTAATATTTTATACCATAAAAATAATTTTTTATTAATATTTAGTTTAATAGGAATATTTTTAACTTCGATATATGTATTTCGGATGGTATTTTTAGTATTTCACGGATCGCATAAATCTAATTTTGTATTTGTTAAGAAAAATTTTTTTCATAATATATCATTATTTGTTTTATGTATTGGTTGTACTCCAATTACATGGAATTTCATGTCATATATATGGAATCAATTACATTATGAATCTTTTATTATATTGTCGAATTTTGTTTATGTAGAATATTTGTCTAGTATTTTATCAGTATTTGGTTTTATTATAGTATATTTTATATATATAAAGAAAAATTTTTTAATAAAAAATTTTTCTTTAAATAAAGTGTTTAATTTATTTGATATATTAACTTATAATTATTGGTTTTTTGATGTTTTTTATTCTTATATATTTGTACAAACATATTGTAATTTATCAAATTATTTAAATAAAAATAATTTTTATTATATAGAAAGATTTTTATTAGATAAAATTTTTTTTCCTATTAAACGGTTATCTAATCTAAATTCACTTAATATGATCCATCATATTAGATGGTATATTTTTTGTTTAACGTCAGTTTTGTTAATTATTTTTTTTGTTAATTATTATTAAATATAATTTAATGATATTGTAATAATTTTGATAAATTTTTATATATCTATATATATAGTAAGGATAATATATTGTATGATACTTTTAATTTTTATATTAGCTCCCTTATTAGGAGCTATATTATCAGTATTGATGGGATTTTTGGATAAGAGAATTCCTCGTTATATAGCTGCTTTTTCTATGGCAAGTTGTTTATTAGTTGCATTATTTATTTATTTTACTAGTAACGGTATATTTAAAGAAAATATTGCTATTCATACATTATTTATTACATTCCACAAAATATGGTTTTCAGAATATGGTATTTCGATTTATTTGGGTTTAGATAATTTATCATTATTAATGATTTTACTAACTTCTTTAATTGGATTATGTTCCGTGTACTGTGAGTGGTATAAATTAAATAATAAAATAGGAATATTTTATGGTTTTTTATTGTGTATTATATCGGGTATGTTTGGTATTTTTTTATCTTTTGATATGTTTTTATTTTTTTTATTTTGGGAATTAATATTAATTCCTATGTATTTTTTAATTATTTTTTGGAATAAAAATAGTAAAAATTGTTATGATATTATTTATGTTGCTCGTAAATTTTTTATTTATTCACAAATATCTGGTTTTTTATTATTATTTTTTATATTGAATATAGCGTGTGTATACTATAGTAATTTTGGAATTTGGACGTTTAATTATTTTGCTTTAAAGAATGTCAAGATGTCTATATATACTGAATTTTTTTTAATGTTTAGTTTGTTGTTATCTTTTATTATAAAAATTCCATTATTTCCGTTTCACGGTTGGTTGCCTGATATGCAAGAGCATATTTCTCCTTCAGGATCAGTGGATTTAATAGGAATTTTATTAAAACCAGCTGTATATGGATTATTACGATTTTATTTAGTATTTTTTTCTCGTACGTCTCATATTTTATCTTTATTTTTAATGTTTATTGGTTTATTTTCAATGTTTTATGGTTCTATCATGGCGTTTTCTCAAAAAAATATAAAAAGATTATTAGCATATTCTACTATTTCTAGTATGGGTATTATTTTTGCTGCTATACATAGTAATAGTATAGTTGCTTATCAAGGTGTTTTATTATATTTGGTATCATCTGTTGTTTCTACAGCTGCGTTATTAATTTTAAATGGAAAAATATTTATTCATATCAATACTCAAAATATTTATTGCATGAATGGATTGTGGTCTTATATGAATTTTATTCCATCATTTTTTTTATTTTTTTCTCTAGCAATGTTAAATATACCTATGACTGGAAATTTTAGTGGTGAATTTATGATGTTATTTGGTATTTTTATGCAATATCCGATTCTTGGATGTTTTTTTATTTTTGGTTTATTTTTGTCTTCTATTTACTTTTTAATAATGATACAGCGAGTATGTTATAGTTCTAACCAATTATCTATTATAAAAAATGAATTAAATTTTTTTGATTTTATTATATTATTTGTATTTGTATTTTGTTTGTGTTTTTTAGGATTATATCCTAAATTTATTTTAAAATTTTTATCGGATATATAAATTAGGTATATCATGATTATATGTAGTGTTAATAACCAGGTAATAAAATTATGATTAAATTATTTGACAGTATTATTCTAATAATGCCAATTTTATCATTGATTTGTTCTATTATAATAATTTTTTATATTTCATTTTATAAAAAAAATTTATTTTTGGAAAGTATAATTGTCATATGTGGTTTATTGTTTAGTATAATGATTATTTTGTATTTAAAAGTGTTTATGTTAGAGTATGTTTCTGAATTAATTAAAATAGATCAATATTCTTATTTTTATATTTTTATGTTGCTTTTTTCTAGTTTATGTACATGTATATTTGCGTATCCTTGGATGCTATATAGAAATATGTATTCGACAGAATTTTACTCATTTATTTTATTATCTACTATTGGTGGAATTTTAGTATCTATTGCATTTAATTTTTCTACTTTATTTATAGGAATAGAATTATTATTTTTTCCTATATTGGGTGTTTTAATTTTATTTCCAAAAAATAAATTTAATTGGTCTGCTATATTAACATATTTAGTTGTATCAGTTTTTTCGTCCATTTTACTATTATTAGGTTGTTCTTTTATTTATTTTGTTTCAGGTCGATTATGTTTTTCTTTTTTTACATATATTTTTATATATTATCCTACTATTATGTATAGTAGTGTTGTTTTTTTTGGATTATTTATGGTTTTATTTTCTCTTTTTTTAAAATTATCATTATTTCCTTTACATATCTGGGCTCCGGATATATATCAATATACTAATTCTTGTGCGTTAATATATTTTTCGACAATTACTAAAATTTCTATTTTGTCTTTTTTGGTGCGTTTTCTATATTATATTCCTTATTTAAATAAGATAAAAATTATATTTAATATACTATATTGTGTTGCGATATTTTCTCTTTTATTCGGTAATTTAGTAGCAGCTCTACAAAATAAGATTCAAAGATTAATTGGATATTTGTCTATTTCTAATCTTGGTTTTTTATTAATTTTAATAATAACGTATTCTCAAAAAGAGAATATATATATGACTAAATATATTAATATATATATATTTGGCTATTTAATAGGATTGCTTGGTTTTTTTGGCATTAAAAGTATTATTGATTTTAATATTTTGATTAAAAATATACATGATACAAAAAATAATTCATTAACTGGATTATTTTGGTATGACCCTATTTTAGGAATTATGATGACGATAATTTTATTATCTTTATCTGGATTTCCTATAACAATAGGATTTTGGGGAAAATTTTTTGTTTTTAAACATTTAGTTTATAAAAATTTTTTTATTACGGTAATATGTATGATGTTAAGTAGTATAGTAGGTACATATAGTTATTTAAACATTATTTACAGTTTGTATTGTAAGCAGCCTGTTGAATTAAAAAAAACGCATGTATCGAATCGTCTGAATGTTACTATATTGCAAAAATATTTAGTTATATGTATTGGAGTTATTTTAATATTATTGGGTTTTTTTCCGCAATTTTTATATGATTTTTTTTGATATGATTTATATAAATTTTAATATAAATAGTATTTTATTAAAAATTCTTAAATATATTGATTAAATATAGTAAATTTTAATTTTCAATTAAATATTAAATCAATATTTCATTTATTGCATACAAAAATTATTTTTAAATATTGATTAACATTCTTAATGTATAAATTTATTTTTTAAAATAATATAATGTTGGAATTTTTTCCAACATTTTATTATTTATATCTTGAATTTTAATTGTATTATTATTTTATATATAAATTAATTATATAATTATATATACTAATTATATTTAATATGAATATTATAAATTATAATTATTAATTTTTAAAACATTTCAGAAATTGATTCTTCTTTATTAATTCTTCGGATAGCTTCTGCCAGCATATTTGATACTGTTAATATATGTATATTTTTTAAAAATTTTATTTTTTTAGATAACGGAATTGTATCGCATATTATAAATTCATCTATATTTGATTTTTTTATATTTTTATCGGCTATGCCCGAAAAAATAGGATGTGTAGCATATGCATAAATTCTATGCGCTCCTCTTTTTTTGAGAGCAGTTGCTGCTTTACATAAAGTAATTCCAGTATCTATAATATCATCTATTAAGATACAATCTCTGTTTTTTACTTTTCCAATAATATTCATTACTTGTGAAGCATTTACGCTCGGTCTACGTTTATCAATAATTGCCATTTCAGAATCGTGTAATAATTTTGCAATGGTTCGTGTTCTAATAATTCCACCAATATCTGGTGATACAAATATAGGATTTAAAAAATTAATTTTTAATAATGCTTTTAGCAATAAAGGACTGCTAGAGATATTATCTATCGGAATATCAAAAAAACCTTGAATTTGTTCAGCATGTAAATCAATTGTTAAGATACGATCGACTCCAACATTTGATAAAAAATCGGCAATTACTTTTGCTGTGATAGGAACTCTAGATGATTGGATTCTCCTATCTTGTCGAGCGTATCCAAAATAAGGAATAACAGCTGTAATACGTCCAGCTGAAGCGCGTCTGAGAGCGTCTATCATAATTATTAATTCCATAAAATTATCATTAGTAGGCGCGCATGTTGATTGTATCAGAAAAACATCAGATCCTCTTATATTTTCATTAATTTGAACACTAATTTCTCCATCACTAAATTTGCTTACTGTAGCTTTTCCTAGTGTAGTATTTAATTGATTAGCTATTTTTTGAGCTAAATTTGGAACAGAATTTCCTGAAAATAATTTGATTTTTTCCATACTGATCTCTTTCTCTTGATATATAGTATATTTTATAAATAATTATATTATATAGAAATTATAAATTTTAAAAATATTTTTTTATTTTTAACTTAAAATAATTAATAATGTAATTACATGAATTTATTGTATATGTTTACTTATATTATGTTATGATTATTATTTAAGATTATTTTTTTATATTTTTGCGGTTTTAAGTTAATGGGTATTTTTATGAAAAAATCAATAATTATAAAATTACAAAATTTAACAAAAAGATATACAGAATTAGAATTTTTATTATCAAATAATTATAAGAAATTTAATAAAGAAGAATTTTTTAAATTATCTAAAGAAAAATCAGAATTATTTGAATTAAATGAATTATTTGTTTTGTGGTTATCAATAAAATCAGAAATAAAAAATATTAAATTATTATTACGAGATTCAGTTATTGGTGAATTAGCTGAAGAAGAATTATGTGTTTTACTGAAAAAAAAAAATAAAACTGAAAGAAAGATAGAAACTTTATTGATTCCAATTGATCCGTATGATAAAAATAGTTGTTTTATTGAAATTAGAGCTGCAACAGGAGGATTGGAAGCTGCAATTTTTTCTGGAGAATTATGTAAAATGTATATGAGATATGCTGATTTAAGATCTTGGAAGGTCAATATCATTAATATGCATGCTGGAGATCAAGGAGGTTATAAAGTAGTTATTTTAAAAGTTATTGGGATTGGAGTTTGTAAACGGTTGAAATTTGAATCTGGAGGTCATAGAGTACAACGGGTTCCACAAACGGAATCTCAAGGTCGTATACACACTTCAACATGTACGGTAGCAATCATGCCCGAAGCACCTAAATCAGAAAAAATTATTTTAAATACTATTGATTTAAAAATTGATACCTTTCGCTCTTCAGGAGCTGGCGGGCAGCATGTTAATACGACTGATTCTGCAGTTCGTATTACACATCTTCCTACAGGTAATGTAGTTGAGTGTCAAGATGAACGATCTCAACATAAAAATAAAGAAAAAGCATTATCAGTATTATCTGCTAAAATTTATGCAGAAAAGAACGCAAAAAAAGAATCAGAAAGTTCATTGATGAGAAAAAATTTGTTGGGTACAGGATCGAGGTCAGACCGAAATAGAACATATAATTTTCCTCAAAATCGAGTAACTGATCATCGCATTAATTTGACTTTATATCGATTAAATGAAATTTTGTCCGGTAAATTAGATTTATTTATTGATCCGTTATTAAGAGAATATCAAGCAGATTTATTGTTAATGACAGAATAGAATTATATTGGTGTATATAACAAATGAAAGTTTTAGAATGGTTATTTCATGCTAAAAAAAAATTAGTTAATATTTTGACAGCACAATTAGATTTAGAAGTTTTAATATGTTATGTATTAAAATGTTCAAAAGAAGAATTATTTTTAAATATTACACAAAAAATTAAAGATAATGATTTATTTATTTTAAATAATTTGTTAGATAGACGAATATCAGGAGAGCCTATAGCATATATTATATGTAAAAAAGAATTTTGGTCCCTTTCTTTATTTGTGTCTTCTTTTGTATTAATTCCTAGATCAGACACAGAAATTTTAGTTGAACAAGTTTTATTACGAATTTCTTTAAATTGTAGTTTTATTCTTGATTTAGGAACTGGTAGTGGTGCAATTGCATTAGCAATAGCTACAGAATGTCCTCAGTGTAAAGTTATTGGTATAGATAATAGTTTACATGCATTATCGGTAGCGCGATATAATGCTAAAAAACTAAGTATTAAGAATGTTTGTTTTATTTATAGTAACTGGTTTTCACGTATTCCTTCAATAAAATTTCATGTAATTGTTTGTAATCCACCATATTTATCTGAAACAAATTTTTATGATTCCAAAAAAAACCTTATTTTTGAGCCGTATAACGCATTAGTTGCAGGTAAGAAAGGGATAGAATGTATACAATATATTGTAGAAAATGCTTGTTTTCATCTTGTTTCTATGGGATGGTTATATATTGAGCATTGTTATAAACAAACTAGTATAGTAAGAAAGATATTTAAAACTAATTTTTTTATAAAAATATATTCAATAAAAGACTATTCTAGTCGTAATAGAATTACGTTTGGTTGTTTAAAAAAAATAAGATAATTTTTTATAAAATTTTTTATACATGTTTTAATTTTATTGATAAATATTTAGGATGATATATGATAGATTTGAATAATATTAATTTTTCTGAAATGTCTTTATTTGAAGTTATGGTTAAAATCATAGCAAATATTCGTTTTGATTTTTGTGAATCAAAAATTATGAACATGTATATCAAAAAAATACAAGAAGTATCATTATTTATTTCTGATCAATTATCAGAAATGAAAAAATTAGAGCAGTTATTATTGATATTTTATAAAAATTGGAATTTTGGTTGTTCTACGGATAAATACAAATTATCTGATATGATTTGGTTAGATACAGTGATTTTATCTAACCAAGGTAATTCATTTTCTTTAGGAATTATATTAATATATATTGCTAGTCAATTAAATATGATTATAAAACCAGTAATTTTTCCGACACAATTGATTTTAAAATTTCAAAATTTAGAAAAAAAATTTTTTTATATTAATCCTATTGACGGAGAAATTCTTAGCAAACATACTTTGAAAGCTTGGTTAAAAGGTAATATTAGTCCTTCTACTGAGTTACAAGATAGTGATTTACAAGAATCAACTTCATTAATTGTTATACAAAAAATTTTAGACATGTTAAAAATAGCTTTAATTGAAGAACGAAATATTGAATTAGCTTTAAATGTCAGTAATATATTATTACAACTTAAACCTAAAGATCCGTATGAAGTTAGAGATAGAGGATTAATTTTTTCTCAATTAAAATGTTATCATGTAGCTATTTCAGACTTATTATATTTTGTTGAACAGTGTCCTGAAGATCCTGTTAGTGACATCATTAAAATGCAAATTAATTCTATTGAACGAAAAAAAGTTATTTTACATTAAAAATAATTTTATTAAAAATATTTTTTTATTTATTAATGGCTATTGTTAATTTTAATAAACTAAATTTATTATTAATATAATTTTTATTTTTAAGATATGTTTATTTTTAAAAAGAGATTTTTATGACAAAAAAATTGATTTTAGTATTAAATTGTGGTAGTTCTTCTGTTAAATTTTCAATAATTGATCCAATTCAATCGATTATATATCTTGATGGAATGGTAGAGTCAGTACAACATATAACATCTTTAATGATATATGATCATTTTATGAATAAAAAATTATTGAATAAATTTAATAAAATAGATTCATATAAACAATTAATTATATTAATTTTTAATACTTTATCTGTAAAGTACAAAAATTATTTAAATTATGTAATTGGTATCGGTCATCGTGTTGTGCATGGCGGAAAGCATTTAAATAAATCAATGATTATAAATGATTATGTTTTATCTAAAATTAAACAATTATCTATTTTTGCTCCTCTGCATAATCCATTTCATGTAATTGCTATTACTGTATCTTTACAGAAGATGTTAAAATTAAAAAATAGTAATGTAGCAGTATTTGATACTGCTTTTCATCATACAATACCCAAAGAATCATTTTTATATGCAATTCCTTATCAATTTTATAAGAATTATTCTATTCGTCGATATGGTGCTCATGGTATTAATCATTTATATGTAACGCAACAATGTTCGTTATTTTTAAATAAATCTATTGATCAAATAAATATTATTAGTTGCCATTTAGGTAGCGGATCATCTGTTACAGCAATAGTAAATGGTAAATCAGTAGATACATCTATGGGTTTGACGCCATTAGAAGGTCTTATGATGGGAACTCGATGTGGAGATATTGATCCGTATATAATTTTTTATATGATTCAAGAGTTAAAAATATCTGTTATTGATGTACAAAAAATACTAACAAAAGAGTCAGGTGTATTAGGTATTAGTTCTGTAACTAGTGATTTTAGGGAATTAGAAAAAAGATATAGTACATATAAAAGAGCAAAATTATCTATTAATATGTTTTGTCGTCGTGTAACAAAGTATATTAGCGGATATTCTTCATTAATGTGTGGACGATTAGATGCGATTGTGTTCACGGGAGGGATTGGGGAAAATTCTAGTTTTATACGTCAAAAAATTATAAAAAAATTGTCTTTATTAAATTTTTTTGTTGATGTTAAAAAAAATATAAAAAATAATAAAAAAATATTTTTTATAAACACTTCAGCTAGTAGCTCAATACTTGTAATAAAGGCTAATGAAAATCAAGTTATTGCTAAAGAAACGTATGATTTATTAAAATAAATTATATATGTACTAATATACACAGAATATTAAATTTATTGATAAAATATTTTATGTGTTATATATAATATATAGTTTTATATTAAATGAATTGTTTAATCTTATTAATTATGTTAATAAATATATATGAAAAATTGTATAGAAAAATTTAAATTGTTTTTACAACAAAAATCTAGTTCGTTAGTTAAAACTATCGTTTTTCCCGAAGGGAATAATATAAAAATTATTGAATCTGCATCTATATGTAGTCAGTTAAATATATCAAGATGCATTTTATTAGGAGATAAGAAGTACATTCATGAGGTTGCTTTAAAAAAAAAAATTATTATAGATGAAAATGTGACAATTATTAATCCAGATAGTATTCGTAATTGTTATGCACAAAATTTATTCAATATGAGAAAAGAAAAAGATATTAAAAGCTATCAAGACTCTTTGAATTTACTAGATAATAATATAGTGTTATCACTTATGATGTTAAATCAGAATGATGTAGATGGTGTAGTAGCAGGTATTGAAAATACTACAGCAGATATTATACGTCCGACATTTAAATTAATACAAAATAATTGTATTAATTCTTTTGTATCTTCAATTTTTTTAATGTTATTTCCCGATAAAGTATTAATATATGGTGATTGCGCAATTAATCAATATCCAGATTCTAATGCGCTGGCTCAAATTGCAATACAATCAGCTAAAACGGCTAATTCTTTAGGAATATCTCCTAAAATAGCAATGTTATCATACGCTACAGGTAATTCAAGTTTAGGTAGTTCTGTATATAAAATTAGAGAAGCGATTGATATAGTAAAAAATGTTAAGCCAAATTTGTTAATTGATGGTCCGATGCAATATGATGCTGCTGTTTCATCAGCAATAGCTCGTATTAAATTACCAAATTCACAAGTAGCTGGTCACGCTACAGTATTAATTTTTCCCGATTTAAATTCTGGAAATATTACATATAAAGCTGTTCAACGTTCTTCAGGTATTATATCTATTGGACCCGTTTTACAGGGTTTACAAAAACCCGTTAATGATTTGTCACGAGGAGCATCTATAGACGATATAGTCTATACTACTGCGATGACAGTAATTCAATCATTTTAATATTAATGTTTAATTTTATATAAATATAGTAAATTTTACTATATATAATTTTATTCGTAAAATTACTATAATAAATTTTATTTTAAAATAGTAATTTTATGATAATAAAGGGGTATGTGATAATTTTTGTAAACCAACAACTTTTTCATTTTTTGTAGTTCGAATTAAAATAACTCCTTGAGTATTTCTTTTTAAAATCGTAATTTCAGATACTCGAGTTCTAACAAGAGTGCCTGCGTTTGTAATTATCATTATTTGATTATTATGGCGTACTTGTATTGCTCCAATAACAACTCCATTTTTAGGGGTGACTCTTATAGAAATTACGCCTTTAGTTGCACGTGATTTAATTGGAAATTGGTTTATTTTAGTTCTTTTTCCGTATCCGTTTTCAGTAACTATGAGTATATCATCTTTTTTATTGGGTATGAGTAGAGAGACTAATTTATCATCATTAAGAATTTTAATTCCTTTAATTCCAGAAGCAGTACGTCCCATATTTCTTATTTCATTTTCAGAAAATTGGACTACTTTTCCTTTAGATGTAAACATTAAAATATTATTATTACCATTAGTTAGTTTTGCACCAATTAATTCATCATTTTTTCTTAAATTAATAGCAATTATTCCTGTATTTCTTGGTTTTTGAAATTGATTTAATGGTGTTTTTTTGATAAATCCTAAGGCAGTAGCCATGACAATATTTATTGATGGCTTATATTCTGATATAGGTAAAATCGTTGTTATTCTTTCCTGTTGAGTTAAAGGTAGTAAGTTAACTATAGGGCGTCCGCGAGCATGACGGCTTGTTTCAGGTAATTGATATACTTTCATCCAGTAAAGTATTCCTCTGCTTGAAAAACATAGAATTGTATCATGAGAATTAGCTACTAATAAATTTTCTATGTGATCTTCTTCTTTAGTTTTGGCGGCTGATTTTCCTTTACCTCCTCTTTTTTGTGCATTATAGTCAGAAATTGGTTGGTATTTTACGTATCCGGAATGCGATAATGTTACTACAACACTTTCTTGTACGATAATATCTTCCATATTAATTTCAGATGTTTTACTAATAATTTTAGTTCTTCGTATATCAGAAAATTGTTTTTTTATTTTTAATAATTCGTTATTAATAATTTTTTTTAATTTATAGGAATCTGATAATATTTGTCTTAATTTTATTTTTTTTTTAATTAAATATTTATATTCATCAAAAATATTATTTTTTTCTAATTTAGTTAGTTTATTTAATTTAATATTTAAAATTGCATTTACTTGTTTTTTACTAAAATTAAAATTTAATAGATCATGGTGGATACCATCTTTATGGTTAATAGTGAGTTTATTTTTCCAAATCATTTTTTTTAAATTTTTTTTAGCATGTTGATTATTATTTGCAATTTTTATAACTTCAATAATTTTATTAATATTATTTAAAGCAACATAAAATCCTTCTAGAATATGTATTTTTTTTGTATATTTTTTTATTTTGAATAAGTATTTTCGAGTAATAATTTGTTTTCTGTGCTCGATAAATTCTTTTAAAATACTTTTTAAACTCATTTGTTTTGGTTGTCCTGATGATAGTGCAACCATATTAATTCCAAAAGAAGTTTGTAATGAAGTCATTGTATATAACTGATTAAGGACTACTTTAGTGATATAATCTTTTTTTATTTCTATTACTATCCTCATACCGTCTTTATCAGATTCATCGCGAATAGTAGAAATACCTATAATTTTTTTTTCTTTTATTAATAAAGCAATTTTTTCAATTAATTTAGATTTATTAACCTGATATGGTAATTCGTATATTATTAATGATTCTTTTTTGTTTTTATTATTAATTTCAATAGAATATTTGGATCTAACGGATATTTTTCCTTTACCAGTACGATAAGCATCTTCGATGCCGTTTTTTCCATAAATTATGCCTGCTGTTGGAAAATCGGGTCCCGGAATATGTATCATTAATTTTTTTAATGTAATTGATGGATTATTAAGATATGCGATGCATCCGTTAATAATTTCTTTTAGATTATGAGGGGGAATATTGGTAGCCATACCTACCGCAATTCCAGATGATCCGTTAATAAGTAAATTGGGGATTTTAGCCGGTAAAATTTCAGGTATTTTTTCGGTACCATCATAATTTAAAATAAAATTAACTGTATTTTTGTCTAAATCACTTAACATTTCATTTGTAATTTTAGACATACGTATTTCTGTATATCTCATTGCAGCAGCGGAATCTCCATCAATAGATCCAAAATTTCCTTGTCCATCAATTAATGTATATCTTAATGAAAAAGGTTGTGCCATTCGCACAATAGCATCGTATACTGCTGAATCTCCATGAGGATGATATTTACCAATAACATCACCTACAATTCGTGCCGATTTTTTATACGGTTTATTCCATTCATTATTTAATACATTCATAGCAAATAATATTCTACGATGCACAGGTTTTAATCCATCCCTTACATCAGGTAGGGCACGACCAATGATTACAGACATAGCATAATCAAGGTAAGATCTTTTTAGTTCATCTTCAATATTGACCTGTTTGATTTCTTGTGCAATGTCTTTCATTTATTTCCTATCTCTGTAGATAATTTATATTTATAATTTATTAACTAATTTATAATTAAATGACAAATACTTAGTGTATTAAAATAAAATATTAGTATAAATATTTTATTTTAACTATATATTTTATATGATAAATTATATTTTTTTAAAATTTTTAGATAAATATTTTTTTATTCCATTTGGTGTGGCTGTAATTGTTTCTTTGCCCGGATTCCAATTAGCTGGGCAAACTTCACCAAATTTTATATGAAATTTAAGCGCATCAATTATTCTAAGAATATCTTGTATATTACGACCAATTGGAAGATCATTAATAGATTGGTGTCGGATGATGTTATTATGATCTATTATAAAAGAAGCTCGTAATGCTATTTTTAATTCTTCATGTTCAATCCCGTAAGATTGTTGTATGGTTTTGGTGACATCAGATATCATAGGAAATTGTACTATCCCGATACCTCCTTCATTGGGCGGAGTATTACGCCATGCGTTATGTACATATACTGAGTCAATAGAAACACCGATAATGTTTACATCTCTGTTTTTAAATTCATTATATGAATTATTGAACGCAATTAATTCTGATGGACATACAAACGTAAAATCCATTGGCCAAAAAAATAATACTGTTATTTTTTTGTTAGAATATTTGTAAAGATTAAAATTATTGATTATTTTTCCATCATGTAAAATAGCTGGTGCAGTAAAATCAGGAGCTTTTTTGGACACTAAAATCATTTTAATTACCTATAAATTATAGTGAATTATTGTAGTTGATTATACATAATTTTATTATGGTATGATATACTATATCATAATTTTAATTATTACATATTTATTTTAAAAAATATTTGTAAAAATATATTTTTATATATGCAAAAATTAATAATATTGATAATGAATTAACAGTCATACTAAATTTTTTAATTTATTAATATAAAAAATTTTTATATTTATATAGGATTTAATTATTATGATTTACTCAATTCAATCGTGGACCAATTTTTTTAATAGAGAAAAAAAAAAAATATTTTATTCATTTATGGAATGCATTAAATAACATTAGTCAAGATACAAGAATATATCCCCCCAAAAAAAATATTTTTAACGCTTTTTTATTAACTCCTTTATTAAATATTAAGGTAGTGATTTTAGGACAAGATCCATATTGTCGTTTTGGACAAGCTCATGGTTTATCATTTTCTGTTCCTAATTCAGTGACGATACCTCCTTCTTTAAAAAATATATTTATAGAATTAAAAAATAATTTTTTAGTTAATAATATTAATATGAGAGGATGTTTAGAATCATGGGCAAAACAAGGGGTATTTTTATTGAATTCTATATTAACTGTTTCTCACGCATGTCCGCGATCACATCAAGGATTAGGTTGGGAAATTTTTACTGATGAAGTAATTAAACTTATTAGTTATGTACGGACTGGAATAGTATTCATATTATGGGGATCTTATGCTAGTCAAAAATATAAATTTATTAATGAAAATAAACATTTTGTTTTGAAATCGTCGCATCCATCACCATTATCATGTTACCGTAGTTTTTTTGGATGCAGACATTTTTTGAAAACAAATATGATATTAAAGTATCAGAATAAACAACCGATTGATTGGTTTAAAGATATGTAATTATGATTATATATTAATAATATTGATATAATTTTATTATTAAAATTGAAAAAATTTTTTATTATATAGTAATTATAGCCTTTTTAATAATTTCTTTTTTTAAAACATATCCGTTTTCTTTTATTGTTTTTACTATTTTTTTATTGGAATCATCGTTTATTTTTTGATTTGTTGCAAGTAAATGTATTTTGGGGTCAAATGGTATATTAATTTTATTTATTCTTTTAATATTCCATGTTTTTAGGTTTTTTTCAGATAAATTGAAAGTTAATTGTATACCTTCTGTAATTGTTTTTTGTATAGAATTTGAGTTTATTGATATTTTTGCTAGATTATCAATTTTATCAATAATAGGAATTACAGATTTTAAAAAATTTTTAAATTTATTATTTTTAATGAACTTTATTTCTTTTTTATTTTTCTTTATAAGATTATCGATGTCAGCATAATATCTTAATTGTATATTTTTTTGTTCTTTTGTTAATTGTTGAATTTTTTTTTTTATTTTATTAATTTTATTTATTATTTTTTCTTTTTGATTATCTACAGGAGATATTTGATCTAGAGTATTTTTTTCATTTTGATTTATTTTTTTTTGCATTTTTTTTCTTCAAAATAGAGTTTTAATTTAAAAATTATTTAAATATAATTTCAGATAAAATTTGTTAAAAATTTGAATTATTCAAATAATTTATTACTATTTAACAGTATTTTACTATTAATAAATATATCGGATATTTTATAGTATATTTGGATATATTTAATATATAATTTAAAGATATGAATTTATAATCATATATAAATGTATGATTATAGATAAATATAGATTTATGTATATCAGTGATATTAAATTTTATTTAATATTAATTGTTTATTTAGTATGTTTGATATTTAAGAAATTTTAATATATATTAATTTTAAAAATTGTTAAATCATTTAATTATTTTTAATATCTTTTATATTGTATATATTTAAATAATTTACCATAAATTTATGGAGCTGGCGGGATTCGAACCCGCGTCCAAAATTATTCAAATTACTGATCTACATGTTTAGTTTATTTTTAGATAAAGAGTAATAATACTCAATAAACTAAGTATTATCATTTATCTTGATAAAATTTAACTTTATTGTTTCAAGATTAACATATTAAAGTTATCTCTTTTTTTATGTAACCTTTCTAAATATAACTATTTTATTTAAGAGAAGAAATAAAATAGCGAGAAAGGGCTTTATCTAGTTTTTTAAGCTGCTAAAGCGTAATTTTGTTTTTTTGCATTTAATTAAATTGGTTTTTTAACGAGGCAAACCAATCCTCGACATGCAACAATAATTTTTATATATTTTGTCAAATCCATAACAGCCCCATTTATTATAATAGTATAATAGATCTATTTAATTTAAACAATATAATATATGTAAATTATTTTAATTATTTTAGTATTTTTAAATTATTTTTATATATTATATATATTTATAATATAGTTGTATTTAATTTTTTAATGATATTAAAAATATTATTATTTTTATATAATTCAAATTAAATATTTTATTTAATGTTACATTAATGAGTGATTTTTATATGATAGATGTTTTTAAGAAAATAGAACAACAGCTGAAAGATAATAGTATTGTTATGTATATTAAAGGATCTCCTGAACATCCTAGTTGTGGATTTTCTGCTAAAGCAATTCAAATTTTATCTTTATATACTTCAAATTTTTTTTATGTTGATGTATTACAGCATAATGATATTCGTTTATATTTACCTAAATATTCAAATTGGCCGACTTTTCCTCAATTATGGATTAATAAAAAATTAATAGGAGGATGCGATATAATTACAGAATTATCGAATAGTGGTGAATTATTACGTTTAATTCAAAAGTGTCAGAACAACATTAATAAGGACTAATAATTATTAAATTTGATTAAATATAAATTTTATATCTCATCGGTTTTTTGGCGATGAGATATATTGGGAGGCCATCCACCTAATCGTTTCCATCGGTTTACTAATTCACAAAAAAGATATGCAGTTTGCATAGTATCATATAACGCAGAATGTGCTTGGGTAGCATCAAAGGGTATTCCGGCTATTTGGCATGCTTTCGCAAGCACAGTTTGACCAAAAATTAAACCACTTAGTGCAGCTGTATCAAAAGTAGTAAAAGGATGAAATGGATTCTTAATACATTTAACTCTTTTAGTTGCTGCCATTAAAAATTTATGATCAAAATTTGAATTGTGTGCTACTAATATTCCTTTTTTACAGTTGTTAGTGTTTATTTTTTTTTTAACTAGTTTAAAGATATTTGTTAAAGCATTTTGTTCACTAACAGCTCCTCTAAGAGGATTAAAAGGATCAATTTTATTGAATGCTACAGATTCTGCTTTTATAATGGATCCCTTAAAAGGTATAATATGAAAGTGTAAAGTATCGTCTATCATTAACCACCCTAATTTATTCATTTTTAATGTTACAATAGCGATTTCTAATAAAGCATCTGTTTTGGGCTGAAATCCTGCGCTTTCTATATCTATAACAACTGGATAAAATCCTCTAAATCGATTTTTTATAGTGAATCGTAAGTTTTTTTTTTTAGACATTAATATCTCAATTTTAGTATGCATTATGAATTTATTATATTTGTGTTTTTATACAATAAAATGATAATAACTTCATTCAACTTATTTAATATATTTAGGTAATAATAATAATTGTATATATTATATACTGAATTAGCACAATAAATAATATTTATAGTTGATATATATAAAATGATATTTTAGTATATTATTACTATTAATAGTGTCAAATATTAAATATTATTAATATTAACTTTTTTAAAACTCAATATTTGTATTGATATAATTTATATAGTTAATTTTTTATTAAATTGTATTTTTTTTAAACAATTTTTTTATGCAATAAATACAATTATTTATTGTTTAAAGGATAATTTAGTTATTAGAAAAATTTTAATTTATTTGTTAGCAAGGTTTAAATAAAATGTTAATAAAGTGACAAGTATTTTATTAACATAGATAATTTTTAATATATACATAAATAATATTTATATATACAATATATTTTATATATCTTTTTAAGATATATTATCATTAACAATATAATTTTTATAAGAAGGTATTTTGAGTACAATAAAAATGATTGTAGGTCTTGGTAATTCTTTACATCAATATAGTCATACTAGACATAATGTAGGACATTGGTTTGTTAATATGTTATCTGATTTTTATAAAATTTCATTTAATTTTAAAAAAAAATTTTTAGGATATGTTTCTTATATTACAGTAGATAATAATAAAATTTATTTTTTACGACCAAATCTTTTGATGAATGTAAGTGGTCATTCTGTATATGCTTTATCATATTTTTATAAAATTGCTTTATCAGATATTTTAATTGTACGAGATGAATTAGATTTGCTTCCAGGAGTTTTAAAAATAAAAGTGGGTGTAAATCATAATGGACATAATGGAGTTAAAAGTATTGTAAGTTGTTTCACAGATAAGAATAAGTTTATGCAATTATGTATTGGCATTGGTCGTCCTGAACAGAAAAAGTATATATCAAAATTTGTATTGAATCCTCCTAATGCAATAGAAATGAATATGATAAAAAAAGCAATGTTTAAATTTATTTTATTGACTAAAAATAAAATTTATCATAAAAAATTTTTAGCAAATAAAATAATTACTGTAAAAATGTGATAATTATTTTATATTAATATCCGTATTTAAATTTTATTAATAAATTTTATAGGTATAAATTATTGTGGTATATAAATTTGGTATTATTGGATTACCTAATGTAGGAAAATCAGCATTATTTAATGCGATAACAAAATTAGATATTCCTTCAAAAAATTTTCCTTTTTGTACAATTGCACCAAATGTTGGGGTAGTATCTGTTTTTGATAGTCGATTAAAAAAAATTGCTAATTGTGTTTCAGCTATAAATACTGTATATAGTACTGTTATTTTAATTGATATTGCTGGATTGGTTCAAGGAGCTTCTACAGGAGAAGGATTGGGAAATAAATTTTTAGAAAAAATTAAAGAATGTCATGCTCTTATACAAGTTGTTCGTTTTTTTAAAAATAACGATATTATTCATGTATATGATAATGTTGATCCATCACGCGATATTGGCATTATTAATACAGAATTATTATTATCTGATTTAGATTTGTGTGAAAAAATTATTCAACGATATATTGTTTTAATTAAAAAAAAAGATATTATTAATAATATTGTTATTAATTTAATACAGCGTTGTATACGTGAGTTGCAATCTGGAATTTTTTTAAAAAATGTCGCATTTACAACAGAAGAATTAAAAGTATTAAAACAATATCAATTTTTAACTTTAAAACCTATGATTTATGTTTTAAATATGATGAATGATATAGATTTAAATGTTGATATAAATAAATTTTGTAAAGATAATTGTATTGATATATCTACTACATTTCCTGTTATATTACATAATGCAAATAAAATGATATCAAATAACATTAATGATCAATTATATAAAAAAAATAGATGTTATTCAAATAGTTTAGATAAAAATAAATTCATTAAAAAGTTATGTGATTTTTTACATTTAAAAACTTTTTTTACTGCAGGACCAAAAGAAGCAAGATCATGGATCTTTCAAGCGGAAAAAACAGCCGTTCAAGTAGCTAATTTAATTCATACTGATTTTTCTAAAGGATTTATCAGAGCTCAAATTATTTCATATAATGATCTCATAAATTATCGTAATATTAATGAAATTAAACGATTAGGAAAAATACGTAGTGAAGGAAAGAAGTATGTTATTCAAGATGGTGATATTATAAATTTTTTATTTAATGTATAAATAATATGATATATGATTATAAATATAGTTTATATATTAATAACAATTTAGAGAGGATGCAGATATACCTCTCTAAATTATTAAATTTTTTAAATTTGGTTCAGTAAAAAATTTTTTAATATTAGAAAATTTGGTTTCATTGGATATGAGAGATTTTTTAAATTAACTCTTGATTGTAGAGAATCTGGTAATTTTAGTTTAATTTTTAAAATTTTTTCTACTGTATCTTGAAATTTAGATGGATGGGCTGTTCCTAAAAATAATCCAAAGTCTGTTTTTTTTATATTACTTTTTAACGCTTTGTATGCTATAGCCGCATGTGGTTCTGATATATACCCGATTTTATGTAATTCTTGAAGTGTTTTTTTAGTATCATGATCAGATATACTTTTAGATTTTAAATTTTGTAAATTCCATTTTTTTCTTTTAAATAATTCTTCTACTCTTGGCCAGTTGTTAGGTTGACTAATATCCATAGCATTTGAAATAGTAGATATAGTATTATGTGGATTCCAAATTCCATTTTTTAAAAATCGCGGTACTGTATCGTTTGAATTAGTAGCTGCAATAAAAGATTTGATAGGTAATCCTAATGATTTTGCAATTAATCCTGCAGTTAAATTTCCAAAATTACCACAAGGTATTGATATAACGATATCATTATGATATTTTGCAGGTATTAATGCAAATGCTTCAAAATAATAACAAATTTGGGCTAATAATCGACTAATATTAATGGAATTAGCAGAATTTAAACCAATTTTATTTTTTAATTTATTATCATTAAAAGATTTTTTAACTAAATATTGGCAATCATCAAAACTTCCGTCAATTGCGATAGTATGTATATTTTTTCCTAAAGTACAAAATAATTTTTCTTGTAATGCGCTAATTCTCCCTTTGGGATATAAAATAACAACGCGAATATTATGCATACGATAAAAAGCATGGGCAACAGCAGCACCAGTATCACCTGACGTAGCTGTTAATATTGTCATAGTAGAATTTTCATTTTTCCAGTAAGAAAGCATAGTAGCCATAAATCTTGCTCCGAAATCTTTAAATGCTAATGTTGGTCCATGAAATAATTCTAAACATGATATATTTTCAGTAACTGGAGTTATAATTGGTGGGGTAAATGAAAACGCAGATTTAATTTGGTTTTTTAGATCATTTAATGATATTTCGTCAGATATAAAATGTGAAAGTATATAAGCGCTACGAGTAATAAAATCCATATCTATTAATTTTTTTAAGTCGTGGTAATTAAATTTTGGTAAATATTTTGGAAAAAATAATCCTTGCTTTTTTCCCAAACCATTTTGAATGGCGTTTAAAAAGTTTACTTCTTCGTTATGATCTTTTAAATTGTATAATTTCATAATTATATCCTGATTTTTCTAGCACCTAATGGATCAATTTTACAAATATGAACAAATCCTTGATTATTTTTAATATAATTTTTTTCTAGCCATTTTTTCACTTTATTTGCAACAGAAATATTCAAGCATATTGAAAATAATGTAGGACCGGAACCTGAAATATTACATGTTAACGCTCCTAATTGAGTTATAGAATTTTTTATATATAAAAATTTTTTTATTAATGATATTCGATATGGTTCTGCGATAGTATCTTTCATGAATCGGATAGCTAATTCAGATTGTTTTGTATATAATGCATGTACAAAAGTTGATAAATTGCGACTATTTTGAATGCATATCTCTTTACTATAATGTAACGGTAGAATATTTCTTGCAGAAGAAGTAGATACTGTAATTCCGGGCCATGCAATAATCCATAACCAATTTTTAAATATAGGAAGTGTTTGTGTAGGACGATGGATATCGTCGGTAATTAATTGTAATCCTCCTAAGTAGCACGGAGCTACATTATCATAATGAATACCTCCTGAAATGCTACCTTCTAATGTACCCATTAATTTTATTAGTTCTATTTTTGTAAGTTTAGTGTTGTAAAATTTATTAAATGCCAATACGCTAGCAACAATAGATGATGCACTGGATCCTAATCCAGATCCAATAGGCATATTTTTTTCTAATGTAATTGATATTGGTTTTATTTTGTTGATTTTTTTATTAAACCAATTCCATGCTTTCCAGGTGATATTCTTTTTTATATCCTTAGGTAAATGAGTAGAGAAATTTCCAAAACAGTTTAGCTGAAAGGTTTTTGATGACTTTATTGACACGCAATCACCTAATAAAGCGCCATCTATTGGCGTAATAGCTGCTCCTAAAATATCAAAACCCACACCAACATTTCCGATGGAAGCAGGAGCATAAATTTTTATCATTTTTTTAAACTCATAATATTATAGTATAATACGTAATAAATCAGAAAAAATACCTGATGCTGTTACTTTATTTCCAGCTCCGTAACCACGTATTATTAAAGGAATTGGTTGATAATATTTTGTATAAAATACAAATATATTTTCTCCATCTTTAATATGGTACAATGGATTTTTATTACTGACTGATTTTATTTTTACACTACATAATCCATTATTTTTGATGGTACCTACAAATCGTAATACTTTATTTTTTTTTTCTGCGTGATTAAATTTTTGAATAAATTGATTATTTAATTTTTTTAGTTTGGATAAAAATTTTTTTTTGTTATTAATAGTTTCAAAAGATTTTGGTAGGATCTTTTCAATAGTAATATCCGATAGTTCTGTTGAATATCCGAATTCTCTCGCTAAAATTAATAATTTTCTTGCTACATCTATTCCGGAAAGATCATCTTTTGGGTTAGGTTCAGTAAATCCTAATTTTTGTGCTTTTTTAGTTGCTTCTGATATGGTTGTACCGTTATCTAATTGTCCAAATATATATGACATAGAACCTGATAGAATACCCTGAAATTTAATTAAATGATCACCAGATGTTATTAGATTTGTTAAATTATTAATAATTGGTAATCCAGCTCCAACATGTGTTTCATAAAAAAATTTTTTATTATATTTATTAGCTGTTTTACGAATAGATAAATAATTAGATAATAATGATGAATTAGATTTTTTATTAGCGCTAATAATATTAAAACCAGATTTTAAAATTGTATTATACGTTTTTGCTATGTATTGACTAGCTGTACAATCTATTAATATTGGATATAAATATCCATATTTTTTTGCTAATAATAAAATTTTTTCTAAATTAAAAATTTTATTAGAAATAATAAAGTTATTGTTCCATTTATCTAAATTGATATTTTTTTTGTTTACAATATATTTTTTTGAATTAGCGATTATATTAACGTTTAATTGAATAAATTTTTTTTTTAATTTTTTTTGTTGTTTTGAAATTATTTTTAATAATTCTAATCCCACTCCGCCAATACCAATCAAAAAAATATTTATGGGTATAATTTTGTTAATTATAAAATCATGAATATTTTTTATTATATTGATGGTATTTGTAGAATCTAATACTATCGATAATGATATATTGGATATATTATATGATATTTCAAGTATTTTATTGTTAAATTTTTCAAGAGATAAGCAAATTTTTTTTATAATATTAATGTTGTGTTTTTTTATATTACTGCCGATTATAGAGATAATATTTAGATGTTTAATTTGAAGAATTGGTTCTAATAATTTTTTTTGTATTTCTATACTAAGTATTTTTTCTAGTTCTTTTTTAATATTTAATGAGTGATGTTCTTGTATATAAAAACTAATAGTATTAATCGATAAAGATTGGTTTAATAAATATATGGAAATATTATTATTGTGTATATAGTTAAATATTTTATGTGAAATATTTTGTATATTAAAATTTTTAGTACTATATATTTTTATTAAAATAATATTATTTAAATGTGTAATTCCTTTAATGATATCAAAATTATCTTTATTTTTTTTATTTATTAATGTTCCTGGATGATTAGAATTATTAGTATTTTTTATGATACACGGAATATTATGGTGTTGTAATGGTTTTATTGAAGCTGGGTGAATTACTTTAGCGCCGAAATAAGCTAATTCTAGTGCTTCTTGATACGTAATTTCTGATAATAATTGCGCGGTTGTTATGATGTTAGGATCACAAGTATATATTCCATTTACATCTGTCCAAATTTCACATGTATGAGAATTAGTGCATATAGACAATATAGTAGCT
The DNA here is from genome assembly GCF_900698905.1 of Buchnera aphidicola (Cinara kochiana kochiana). Lineage (NCBI taxonomy): Bacteria > Pseudomonadati > Pseudomonadota > Gammaproteobacteria > Enterobacterales > Erwiniaceae > Buchnera > Buchnera aphidicola. Next base: position 149,339 of record NZ_LR217707.1, read on the forward strand.
GAATAATCTGATCCATTTCTTCCTAATACAACTAGTTCATTAGATTTATTTCCAGCAATAAAACCGGGCATAAGAATAATATTTTTTTTACAAATATTTAATTGTTGAAAACGTTTTTTAGATTCATTTATATCAACAATAGCGTTAATATAATTAGAATTAGCTAATATTAATGTAACTGGATTTAATATAGTAATATTATATCCTAATACTATTAGAAGTTCAGCCATGATATTAACGGATAGGATTTCTCCCATACAGATTATTTTAGCGTAAATTTTATCCGGACAGTTATTTAAAAATTGTATTTTATATAATAAATCGTGTAATTGTTTACACTGTATTATTATTTTTTCTTTTATTTTATTAGCAGAATATTTATTATTTATGATATATAAATTTTCTATTAATTTTAAAAAAAAATTTTTAATAGTAGTTAAAGTTTTAACTGGAACTGTATGTTGAAAGATACATTTTTTAATAATTTTTTCTAATTGGTTAGTTATATTGGCTGGAGCAGATAGTACAACAGCTATTTGATCATTTTTTACTTGATTAATAATAATTGAAGATACTTGTATAAATTTTTTTGCGTTTGCAAGTGATGTACCTCCAAATTTTAACGTTTTCATAAATATAATCTCGTGTAAAAATCATTATTTTAGATTTAATTTATCAGTAATGGTATTTTTTACTATATGTAAATTATTATAATGGCAAATATTTTTATAATATTAATTGTATTTGATTGTATTATTTGAATGATATGAAAAATGTTTAAAATATAATATTTTATTTATATAAATAATATTTTTATTAAAAATAAAATATATTATGAGGACAATTAATAAATTGTAACATATTTTTTATTTTTTTTCTTTTTTAAAATTAATTTATTATGAAATTATAAAGATAAAATAATATTTTATATTGAATATTTGGAATATTTTTTTAAATATTAGTTAAATTTAAAAATATTATTTCTGATAAGATAATATAGTATAGGTAATTTATTATTACTAATATATTTGATATACATCAATATGTATATTTAAATAATAAATATTGATATTTTATGATTTTATAAAAATTATTTGATAGTGTATATCATTAAATATTTAATTTATATTTTTTTTAAAAAAAATATTTTTTTATTCCAAAAAAATAAAATTTTTTTTAATTCATTTTGGTTTTCTGCTCTGGAACGTAATGAGATAAGCTCTAAAGCTTGAAAAAAAATATTATTTTGAATAATTTTTTTATTTTCACAGTTTTTTTTAGTTTCTATATCTTTTTGTAAATTCCATATTTTTTCAATATTTAATAAAATGTTTTTAGGTATTCCCAATAAAATTGAATATTTTTTTAAAATATAATGAACAGACATAGAATATGCTTTTAAATATTTTAATTTGTTACGAGTTAATAATTTTTTTATTTTTTCTATTAATGGATACCATAATAGTGATGCAAATAAAAATTCAGGACATCGTAGTTTTTTTTTAGTAGTAGGGAAATCTACTTTTTTAAAACAATAAATAATAATATTTTTAAAAAAAATAGTATTTTTTTTACTAAATTTATTTAATAAAAATGGTAATAAAGAATATACTAAAGAATATTTTCTTAATCGTATGTAAGTTAAATAACCGTATCCAAAGCAAAATAATTTTATAGATTCAGTAAATAGTCGGGCTGGCGGAATATTAGTTAGTAATTTTGATAATTTGTTAATAGGCGCTTCGGTTTTTTTATCTATATACATATTTAGTCGTACTGAAAATCGAACAACTCGTAACATACGCACAGGATCTTCTCGATATCGAGTTTCAGCATCACCGATTAATCTGATGATTTTTTGTTTGATATCTTTAATACCTCCTATATAGTCTCGAATTCCTGAATCTTTGATGCTATAATATAGAGCATTAATTGTTAAATCACGTCTATAAGCGTCTTCTTCAACTTTTCCAAAATTATTATCGCATAATAACATTCCGTTATTTGATTTTTTTATATTAGGAGAATACAGTTTATGATTTTTAGCAGTATTATTTTTTGCTCGAAATGTTGATACTTCGATAATTTCGTTTTTAAAGATTAAGTGTGCGATAATAAAACGTCGTCCTATTAATCTACAATTTTTAAATAGTTTTCTAATTTCATTTGGTTTTGCATTAGTAGCGATGTCAAAATCTTTTGGTTTTTTACTTAATAATAAATCCCTAACTCCGCCACCTACGAGGTAGGCCTCATAACCTGATTTATTTAATCTATATAATACTTTCATAGAATTTTTGCTGATTTTTCTTTGAGAAATATTATGATTTTTTTTTATAATTAGATTCATATAGTAATATCGACGCTATTTTTATATTTATATATAGTTTTTTTGAAATTAGTAGTTTTGTATTACATAAAAATTTATGGTATTTTGATAGATTTTATATCTTTATTAATTATGAATATTAAATGTATAATTTTTATAAAATTATATATTTAGTTTATCTGTTAATATATTAAATATTAGTTAAATATATTAATGAATATTATATTCATGATTAATATTATACTAATATATAGCATGGTGATATAGATAAATTTAATATTTTATTCGTTTAATTAAATATTATCTTAATTATATTTTTATTAAAATAATTCTATTATTAACGTAATAAATAAATTTTATATATTTAAAATATAAAATATTTTTAAATATTATTGTTAAATTTTTAATAAATAATTTTATTTATTTTTTAACTTTTTAAGAATAGATTATTGTTGTATAAGTAATTATTTTCTATATTATATTTTGACAATATTATTTATAATGATTATTAAATATATTTACAATTTAATTGTAGTATTTTATTGTTTATAACAATTGAATTTTTTAAAAAACTATAAAAATTTTGTTTTAAATAAAAATTGTTAAATGAAAATATTTATTTTATTTTTATAAATTAAAAATAATAAAAATTATTAGTATATAATTTAATATAAATAAAATTTTTTATTTAAAGTATAAATATATTTTTATATATATATTTTATATATTTTATATTTATTTATATAGAAAATGACATAGATGAGTATATTATGTCAAGTGACATTATAGATATATAAATTTATTTATATAAACAGTCATTATTTTTAATAAAATATATTATATTAAAAATTATTTCAGATATTATCGATGATTTCAAATTAATAATTAGGAATAATACATGAAGTTTGTTTTTGGTTTGGAATACGACGGCAGTATTTATTTTGGTTGGCAAAAACAAAGGTTGAATTTAACCATACAAGGATATCTTGAGCAAGCTTTATCAAAAATAGCCGATTATAAAATAGATATAGTTTGTGCTGGTCGTACTGATAGAGGTGTACATGCAATTATGCAGATTGCTCATTTCAGTACACATGTTGTGCGTCATACTACAATATGGTTAAATGGTATGAATGCATTATTACCGAGTGATATAACAGTATTATGGTTGCAAGAAATTTCGTCTGATTTTAACGCAAGATTTTCAGCATTATCGCGATCATATCGTTATTTAATCTTAAATCGAGAAAAACGATCTAGTTTTTTAACCAATTATTATTTTCATGTAAGACATATACTAGATATCAAAAATATGAAAATTAGTTCTAAATGGTTAATAGGTCAACACGATTTTACTTCGTTTAGAAGTAGTGGTTGTCAATCCTTTTCTCCTAGAAGGATTATACTTTCATTAAAAATATATCGTGTGTGTGATTTTGTTGTTATTGATATTACTGCTAATTCTTTTTTATATCATATGGTAAGAAATATTGTGGGATGTTTAATATCTGTAGGATTATCAAAACATAAACCTATTTGGGTAAAACAAGTATTATGTAGTAAAAATATTAATAAAAAATATTCTACAGTACCATCGAAAGGATTATATTTTTTATCTGTTACATATCCCAAACATTATGGTATACCTATAAAACCTCATTTATTTAAATATATAGATTTGTTTTGATTAATATTTTATTTTAAATATTTAATTGATTACTGAATTAGTTATTATGTATATAGACGCATAAAATATTTTATACATATCGTTAAGTTTTTATTAGTTAATATTGTATTAATATTGAAATTATATATTTATTTCTAATTTTTAAGAATTTTGTATATTCATGTACATTTTATAAATTATTTTTTAACTGTATTGTAATTTTTACTCTGCGGTATTAGCGAATATGAGATTTAGTATGTTAGGTAAAATAATTAATAAACTTTTTATGAGCCGTAATGAGCGTATTTTACAAAATTTAAATGATCTTGTAATTAAAGTTAATTTATTAGAAAAAAATCTGTTAAAATTATCAGATAATGATTTAAAAAAAAAAACAGACGAATTTAAGTTACGATTAAAATACGGTGATACAATTGATTCACTGCTTCCTGAAGCTTTTTCTGTGATTCGCGAAGCTAGTAAAAGAGTTTTTGGTATGCGTCATTTTGACGTACAAATTTTAGGAGGAATCATTTTACATCGACAATGTATTGCAGAAATGCGTACTGGTGAAGGAAAAACGTTAACGGCTACATTACCTGCATATTTGAATGCCTTACTTGGTAAGGGTGTTCATATTGTGACTATGAATGATTATCTTGCAAAAAGAGATGCCAATAAAAACCGTATTTTGTTTGAATTTTTAGGTTTAAGTGTTGGCATAAATATTGCTGGTATTTCTCAGAAAGATAAAAAAATAGCATATTTATCGGATATTACATATGGCACTAATCATGAATATGGATTTGATTATTTGCGAGATAATATGGTTTTTTGTCGTACTCAAAAAGTACAAAGAAAATTATATTTTGCTTTAATTGATGAAGTAGATTCTATTTTAATTGACGAAGCTCGAACACCGTTAGTAATTTCGGGATCTATAGAAAATAGTAACGCTTTATATAAAAGTATAAATTCTTTAGTTTATTTTTTAGTTCCAAAAAATAAAAAAAATTGTAATATAATATCTCAAGTAGGTGATTTTTACATTGATTATAAACAACGTCAAATTCATTTGACCGAAATAGGATTAATAAAAATAGAAAAATTATTAGTAAAATATAAATTTATATTGAAAAGAGAATCATTATATTTATCTAAAAATATTTTTTTTGTTCACCATATTCTTTTAGCGTTAAAAGCGCATTATATTTTTTTTAAAAATATAGATTATATTATACAAGATAAAAAAATAATTATTGTTGATGAACATACTGGAAGGGTTGTGTCCGGAAGAAGATGGTCGGATGGATTGCATCAAGCTATAGAGGCTAAAGAAAATGTTTGTATACAAAATGATAATCAAACTTTAGCTTCTATAACTTTACAAAATTATTTTCGCATGTACACCAAATTATCGGGTATGACAGGTACAGCTGCAACAGAAGCTTTTGAATTTAATTCTATTTATAATTTAGATACAGTTGTCATTCCAACTAATAAACCTATGATTCGCAAAGATATGTCTGATTTAATATATTTGTCAGAAATTGACAAAATTAATGCTGTTGTATCAGATATACAAGATTGCGTAAATCGTAAACAGCCGGTATTAGTAGGAACGGTTTCTATCGAAAAATCTGAACAAATTTCTAGACTTTTAAAAAAAATGCATATTCAGCATAATGTATTGAATGCTAAAAAACATGCTCAAGAAGCTGATATTATATCTCAAGCAGGAGAACCCTCAGCTGTTACTATTGCGACTAATATGGCGGGTAGAGGTACAGATATTGTATTAGGAGGCATGAATCGATCTAAAGATAATGAGAAATATGATTCTAGAAAAAATACTTTATTTAAAGAATTATGGAATAATAAGAATACATTAGTTGTTAAGGCAGGCGGTTTACATATTATTGGTACAGAAAGACATGAATCACGTAGAATTGACAATCAGTTACGTGGAAGATCCGGTCGACAAGGAGATCCTGGTTCGTCTAGATTTTATTTATCATTAGATGATTCTTTAATACGTCTTTTTGCTTCGGATAATATTATTAATTTTATAAGGACTATTGGGATACAATTAGGTCAATCAATTGAGCATCCTTGGTTAAGTATAGCTATTGAAAGGGCACAAAAAAAAATAGAAAATCAAAATTTTGATGCAAGAAAACAATTACTAGAATATGACAACATTATTAATGAACAGCGTGAAGTGGTATATAACGAACGAAATAAATTAATTAATCAGTCTAGTATTCATGAGCATATTTTATCTATTTTAAAAGATCGTATTTATTTTTGTATTAAACGGTACATTTCAGGCGATATTGTAAATGCAGAAAGTTTTTTAGCTTTAGAAACGGAATTGAAAAATAATTTTTATTTTATAAAGTCAATAAATAAATTTTTAGAACATGATACTACCTTATATGAAAATGTTGATAAATTAATTGAATTAATTGTTACTACAATACAATTTAGTTACAGCAAAAATACTCAATTAATTGCATATAAATATTCTAATATGATTGAAAAATCAGTATTATTACAAATAATAGATATTTTTTGGGTAGAGCATTTAAATTCCGTAGATTTTTTACGATATAGTATTAATTTAAGAGGTTATGCGCAGCAAGATCCACAACAAGAATATAAAAGAGAATCATTTTTTATGTTCAAAACAATGCTAGAAGCAATAAAAAATAATGTAATTAAAAGTTTAATAAATATTTTTTATGTAGATTTTGAACAAAAAAAAAATGTATATATGAATTTAATTGATCAAAAAGATTATGATTCATTTCATTTATTGATTATGCAATCTATTGATATTAAATAATTACATAAAAATTTTTAGTGTAATTATTATATTAAATAAATTCAAGTAAATTATTTAATTTTATTAAATATAATCAATATGACAGAATACATTTAATATAAAAATTTTTATTATCAATAGTATATTTTGGTGAATTAAAATCTATATTTTAAACATATTGTTAATGAAATAATATACTGTGCATATATATATTAATAATAATCGTATTTTAATTTTTATTTTTATAAATATAATAGATTATTGATCATATATATCGTGACATGTACAAATATAACGTTATATATATTATATTATATTATTACTTTTAATATAACAATATAAATATATAGAAAAATTATTAAAATTATTAAATTAGTTAATTTTTAAAATGCAGTTATTTGAAAGGTCTACAGAGTATGTCAAAAAATATTTTTAAAGATATTGATCCGATTGAAACATCTGAATGGATAGATTCTATTGATGCGGTAATCAAAAGATATGGTATAAAACGAGCTCATTTTATAATAGATGAAATTTTGAATTCAAAGTTATTACGAAATACTTATGTATATAAAAATAATATTTCGAGCTTTATTAACACTATTCATGTTAGTGATGAACCTCAATATCCAGGAAATATTAAATTAGAAAAAAAAATTTGTTCGGCAGTGCAATGGAATGCGATTATGATGGTTTTACGAGCTTCTAAAAAAAATTTAGATTTAGGAGGACATATTTCTTCATTTCAATCTTCTGCTATGATTTATGAAGTTTGCTTTAATCATTTTTTTCGTGCATTTAATCAGGACGATGGTGGTGATTTAGTTTATTTTCAAGGGCATATATCTCCTGGTATTTATGCTAGAGCTTTTTTAGAAAATCGTTTGACAGAAGAACAAATGGATAATTTTAGACAAGAAACTGATGGGATAGGATTATCTTCATATCCTCATCCAAAATTAATGCCTAGTTTTTGGCAGTTTCCTACTGTATCTATGGGTTTAAGCGCTATTTCGGCAATTTATCAAGCAAAATTTTTAAAATATTTAAATAACAGAGGCTTGAAAAATACTTCTCAACAAACTGTATACGGATTTTTAGGTGACGGTGAAATGGATGAACCTGAATCAAAAGGTGCTATTACAATAGCAGCGCGAGAAAAATTAGATAATTTAATATTTGTTGTAAATTGTAATTTACAACGATTAGATGGACCTGTAAATGGTAATGGAAAAATTATTAATGAATTGAATGATTTTTTTTTAGGAGCTGGATGGCATGTAATTAAAGTTATTTGGGGTAGCGCATGGGATAATTTATTAGAAAAAGATATTTCAGGACATTTAAAAAAATTAATGAATGAAACTATAGATGGTAATTATCAAACATTTAGATCAAAAGATGGTGCTTATATTCGGAAACATTTTTTTAATAAATATGCAGAAACAAGAAAATTAGTAGAAAATATGACTGATGATGATATTTGGAAATTAAATCGAGGAGGACATGATTTTAAGAAATTATATTCTGCTTTTTATTTTGCTAAATTAGTCAAAGATAAGCCGGTAGTTATATTAATTCATACAGTTAAAGGTTATGGATTAGGTAATATTGCCGAAGGCAAAAATGTTGCTCATCAAGTTAAAAATTTAGAGATAAAAGATATTCAGTATTTACAAAATCAATTAAAAATAAAATTAGATTTAGAGTCTTTACGGAAATTATCTTATATAAAATTTTCTCCTGATTCTTTAGAATTTAAGTATTTGCATCATCAAAGAAAAAAACTAAGAGGATACATACCGACACGCTTAGCAAATTTTTCTGAACAATTAATAATTCCTGCTTTAAAGGATTTTCAATCTTTATTAGATGAACAAATCAGACCTATTTCTACAACTATAACTTTTGTACGGATTTTAAATGTATTGTTAAAAAATGTTTACTTAAAAGATAGAATTGTACCAATTATAGCTGATGAAGCACGTACGTTTGGAATGGAAGGTTTGTTTCGTAAAATTGGTATTTATAATCATAAAGGACAACAGTATACTCCGGCAGATAAAGATCAGATTTTTTACTATAGAGAAGATTGTAAAGGTCAAATTTTACAAGAAGGTATCAATGAATTAGGAGCTGGTTCTTCATGGCTAGCGGCAGCGACATCTTATAGTACAAATAACTTTCCAATGATACCGTTTTATATTTATTATTCTATGTTTGGTTTTCAAAGAATAGGAGACTTATTATGGTCTTGTGGAGACCAACAAGCGAGAGGGTTTTTAATTGGAGCAACGTCTGGAAGAAGTACATTAAACGGAGAAGGTTTACAGCATGCTGATGGACATAGTCATGTTTTATCGGCAACTATACCAAATTGTATTTCTTATGATCCAACATATAGTTATGAACTAGCGGTAATTATACAATCTGGTTTACAACGTATGTATGGGAAAAAACAAGAAAATGTATTTTTTTATATAACAACTGTAAACGAAAATTATAAAATGCCAAATATGTCTGATAATATGATAGAAGGTATTTGTAAGGGAATATATAAATTGAATACATGTTATGGTAGTCAAGGACATGTTCAGTTGCTAGGATCAGGTTCTATTTTGTGTTGTGTAAGAAAAGCGGCTAAATTTTTGTTATCTGAATATCAAATTGGTTCTGATATTTATAGTGTCACGTCTTTTACAGAATTAGCTCGTGATGGTCAAGATTGTATACGATGGAATATGTTAAATCCATTAAAGAAAAAGAAACGATCATATATTAGTTCTATCTTGAATGATTCACCTGTTGTAGCAGCGACTGATTATATGAAAATTTTTGCAGAACAGATTCGAGCATATATACCGTCTAATATATTTCGTGTTTTAGGATCAGATGGTTATGGACGATCAGATAGTCGTGAAAAATTACGTAATTTTTTTGAAATAAATACGTCGTATATTGTGAGTGCAGCGTTAGATGTATTAATTGAACAAGGAAAAATAGACGCAAGTATACTTGCTGATGCTTTAAAAAAATTAAATATTATTTCCAATAAACCGAATCCGCGTTTAGCATAAGAGGTGATATAGTGAAAGTAGAAGTTTGTATGCCAGATGTTGGGGTAAAAAGTGTAGAGATAATTGAAATTTTAGTAAAAATAGGAGATAAAGTAAAAAAAGAAGATAGCTTGATTTCAGTAGAAAGTCATAAATCTGTATTAGAAATACCTGCTCCGGTTTCTGGAATTATTAAAAAAATTTGTGTTAAAGTAGGGGATAAATTATCGGTTAATAAATTAATTATGATTTTAAAAAATATTGATAAAAATAAAGATTTCAATAAAAATAATATAAATAATAATTATGTCAGTAATTTAGATCAATTAAATTTACAGAATCCGTTAGATTGTAAAAATAATGATATTGGTATTATTAATGATATTTATGCATCTCCTAAAGTGCGACGTATTGCTAGATTATTAAATATAAATTTGTTAAATGTAATAGGGAGCGGTTCTAAAGGTCGAATTACTTGTGAGGATGTAAAAAAATACAGTACACAAGTATCTAATAATTTAAACTTATATGATACACAATGTAGTGATTTAAAAAATGATGATATCAATCATATTAATGATGATCAAGAATTTCAATTATTAACAAATATTCAACGTATTTCTGGTACTCGTTTATTGAACAATTGGAAAAGTATTCCTCATGTTACTCAATTTGATGAAACAGATATTACTGATTTAGAAGATTTTAGAAAGTTATATAATTCTCGTAACTTAAATAATAAAAATTTTCGAAAAATTTCGTTACTATCATTTTTAGTTAAATCGGTTGTACATACTTTATTAAAATATCCTCGATTTAATAGTATTTTACACGCTAGTAAAAATGGTATTATTGTAAAAAAAAATATTAATATTGGTATTGCTGTAGATACTAAAGAAGGTTTATTAGTACCTGTTCTAAAAAACCTAAAATATAAAAATATTGGTGAAATTTCATATGAAATTTGTCATATAGTTCAGAAAGCAAAAAATAATCAATTAAATATTTCTGATATGAGTAATGGAACTTTTACTATTTCTAGTTTAGGTGGAATTGGTGGAACTGGTTTTACACCTATTATTAATGCTCCTGAAGCTTGTATTTTAGGTGTGTCAAAAGCTACAATAAAACCTATTTGGAATCAAAAAAAATTTTATCCTCGTTTAATTCTTCCGTTTTCTTTATCATATGATCATCGTATCATTGATGGTGCTGACGGAGTACGTTTTACTAATTTTTTAAGTCAGTTATTATCTGATGTTAGAACTTTATTGGTGTAATTTTTTTAAATAATATTTTATATTATTAATCAGATGGTTTTAATTAAGATATATAAAATTTATTTTTATTAATAAAAAGAGTGTTATATGAAAAAACATATTAATGTTAATGTAGTTGTTATTGGCGGTGGTCCGGCAGGATATTCTGCAGCTTTTAGATGTTCTGATTTAGGATTATCTGTTTTAATTATAGAAAAATATGGTGTTTTAGGCGGTACTTGCTTGAATGTTGGTTGTATCCCATCAAAATCATTGTTATATTTAACGAATTTAATTAAAGAAATAAAAGAATTTTCTAAATATAATATTAATCTCGGTAATTCTAATGAATTAGATATTTCTCAAATTATGTGTTGGAAGAATAATATTATTAATAAGCTAAATCGTGGTTTAAGCGATATGGCTAAACATAGAAAAGTAAATATATTGCAAGGAACAGCCAATTTTTTAACTAAAAATTTAATAGAAGTCATACATAAAGATATTGTTTATAATGTACAATTTGATAATGCTGTTATTGCAACTGGATCTGCTCCAATATTATTGCCGAATATATTGTATAATAATGATAGTCGTATCTGGAGTTCTACTGATGCTTTAAATTGTACTGTAATTCCAAAAAATTTATTAATTATTGGTGCTGGTGTTATTGGTTTAGAAATGGCAACTATATATAATTCTTTAGGTTCTCAAGTAGATATAATCGATAGTTCTACTAGATTTTTTCCATCAATTGATAAAGATATTAGTGATATGTTTGTTCAATATACCAAAAATGATTTTAATATATATTTAAATACATCAGTAGTTAATTTAATAGCTAATTCTAGCGGAATAATTTTAAAAACAAAAAAAGATAGTGATATATTACAAAATAAATTATATAACAATGTATTAATTTCTATTGGTAGAAACGCTAATACAAATAATTTAAATTTATCTTCTATTGGGATTAAATTAAATTCTTTGGGATTTATTAAAGTTAATAGTCAAATGCGTACTAACGTATCAAATATTTTTGCTGTTGGTGATGTAGTAGGAGCGCCAATGGTAGCCCATAAAGGAATACATGAAGCACATATAGCAGCTGAAGTTATTTCTGGTAAAAACCATTTTTTTGAACCTAAGGTAATTCCGTGTATTGCGTATTGTGATCCAGAAATTGCGTGGACGGGTATTACGGAAGAAAATGCTAAATTAAAAGGGATTAATTGTCGATCAGTAATTATGCCATGGAAGTTTTCTGGTAAAGCAATAAGTTCTAATTGTTCAGAGAATGGTGTTACTAAATTAATTGTTGATACTGATAGCCATAGAGTTATCGGGGGTATTATTGTTGGTAGACATGCAGGAGAACTGTTATCAGAAATTAATTTAGCTATTGAAATGGGATGTGATATAGAAGATATAGCGTTAACTATTCATTCTCACCCTTCTTTGTCTGAATCAATCAATATATCAGCTCAATTATTTAATGGTACTGCTACGGATATTATTAATAAAATATAATTTTATATTATATTAATATTTTTAATATTAATAAATATTAATTTTTAAATTATTAACTACATTAAATGTAAGTTTTTTTGCAGAGCAGGGTGTTTCCTGCTCTAAATAAAGTTTTTATAATATTACTACTAAGTAGTACATATGAGATAATATTTTCTTGTCATATATATTTATATAAATTATATGATACTATCATTTTGGTATTTTATACACTAAATGATAATCCGCAGCCACATGTTGTTTGAGCATTTGGATTAATTACTATAAACTTAGAACCTTCTAAATTTTCTTGATAATCTATTTTTCCTCCTATTAAATATTGGGAACTAATAGGATCAATAATAATTTCAATACCAGATTGTTGAATATAAATATCGTCTTTATTAATAGATTTTTCTAATTTAAAACCGTATTGGAAACCTCCGCAACCGCCTCCTGTTATATATATACGTAATTTTAGTTGTATTTTTTTTTTAATTACGAGTTGTTTGATTTTATCAATTGCTTTAATAGTAATATTAAATGGAAATACTGATATATTCATATAAACTCTGTTGGTAAAAAGTTATAAAAAATTTTTTTTTAAAATCATAGATAAAATATATAAATTATTAGTTATAAATATTTTTTATAAAATATAATTTATTTTTTTTTTCTTAAAAAAGCCGGAATATCTAAAAAATTTTTTTCATATTTTTGTGTTTGTCTGAGATTATTATGTACATTTTTTGTATTAGTTGTAGCTTGATGCCTTCTTAAAGATTGATTTCTATAATCTGATAATAATTCATGAGATGGTTTGTTTCTGATAAAAGAAGTTTTAGGTCTTTTTTCTATACCGATGCCTGTTGCCACTACAGTTACTCTTAATGAATGATCCATTTGTGGATCTAATGAAGTACCAATTACAACTGTGGCATTATCAGAAGAAAATGCACGTATAGTATTTCCGACAGTTTCAAATTCATCTAATCTTAAATCAAAACCAGCAGTAATATTTACTAATACTCCTCGAGCTCCTGATAAATCGATATCTTCTAATAATGGGCTAGAAATAGCAATTTCAGATGCTTCTTCAGCTCTGTTTTCACCGGATGCTGATCCTGTTCCCATCATAGCATATCCCATTTCTGACATGACCGTTCTGACATCTGCAAAATCTACATTCATTAACCCGGGTCGTGTAATTAGTTCCGCAATTCCTTGCACGGCACCTTTTAATACATCATTTGCAGCTCCAAAAGCATCTAATAATGATATACCTCGTGTTAATACCTTTAGTAATTTATCATTAGGAATTGTGATTAAAGAATCAACGTATTTAGACAATTCATTTAATCCTTGTTCAGCAAAATTCATTCTTTTTTTGCCTTCAAAACTAAAAGGTTTAGTGACTACCGCAACAGTTAAAATTCCAAGTTCTTTAGCAACTTCTGCAACTACTGGTGCTGCTCCTGTGCCAGTTCCACCACCCATACCTGCTGCTATAAAAACCATATCAGCTCCATCTAATGCTGATTTTAATGTTTCTTTATCTTCTTCGGCAGAATCTTTACCTACGTCTGGATTTGCTCCAGCTCCTAATCCTTTAGTAATATTGTTACCAATTTGTATGGTTTGCCCGACAGCTATTTTTCTTAATGCTTGTGCATCTGTATTAATGGCAAAAAATTCAACTCCTTCTATTTTTTCACGCACCATGTGCTCAACAGCATTACTGCCTCCTCCTCCAACACCAATAACTTTAATAACTGCATCATTACTTAATTCGGACGGTTCAAACATAAAATACACTCCATAATATTGGAATATTTAAAATGATTAAATATTTTTAATATGTAATTATTTGGTTAACCAGTATTTTATTTGGTTAAGTAAATATTTTAAAAATCTCGGAGATTTATTTTTTTTCCGAGAAGATTTTTGATAATTTTTGCCATATTGCAATAATCCAACAATTGTTGCATATTCAGGTTTATTAATATATTCGGGTATTTTAGATATATTGCAGGGTTTTTTTATCATAACCTGTGTATGAAATATTTTTTTTGCACATTTTAATAAATATTTTATTTTAGATGATCCTCCAGTTAATACAACGTTAGATATTTCTTGGTATTTGTTTTTTTTGATATTATGTTTAGTATATAACTTTACAATTTCTTTTTTTACAAGATATAATAGTTCTGTATATCTCGGTTCAATCACTTCTGTTAATGATTGATAATGACAGTTATCTATTTTTTTACCATTTTTATTTAAAATGTCTAAGTTTTGACATGTCATTGATAAATCTGCTGTAGCATATCCATATTTTTTTTTTATAAATTCTGCATCTGAATATGATAAAGAAAATGCATAAGCAATATCACGTGTTACGGAATTACCAGCATAGGGTATAACAATATTATGATATAAAGACCCTTTTATGTAAATACTAGCATGCATTGTTTCGCCGCCCATATCTATTAAGCAAACTCCTGAATTTTTTTCTTCTTCGGTTAGTACAGATAATCCGGACGCTAATCCAGAAAATATTATTTTTTTAACATGAATACCACATTTTTTAATAGCATTAATAATGTTTTTTTTTATATTCTTATTACCAGTAATTAAATGTACATTAGTTTGCATGCGTATGCCAGATAATCCGATAGGATTTTTAATACCTGATTGGTGATCTACGCGGAACTCTTGGGGAATAATGTGCAAGATATCATGATTATTTTTTATTTTTACAGACTTAGCAATTTTAATAACTGTTTCTATATCTTTTTTTGTAATTTCTTTATTTTTAATAGGAGTAATACCAATTTCGTTTTGACAATTAATCTCATTGTGTGATATTGATAAATACACAGAATGTATCTTGTATTTTGCTATTTTTTCTGCTTCGTGAATAGATGTGTTAATACAGTTTATCAATAATTCTAAATTATTAATGTTACCTTTTTCTATACCTTGAGTTGGATTTTTACTAAAACCAATAATATTCATGCTTCCGCATTCAAGAATTTCTCCTATTAAGACAATTATTTTAGTTGTTCCTATTTCTAATCCGGCGATAATATTTTTTTTTGTTAAAAGGTTCATAATTTTTAATTAAATTAGATTTTTATTTTAATGTTGTTAATAATTTTTCATTATAGTGTATGATATACAAGTTTTATGTAAATATAATAGTATTTATTATATAGTTTTATATATAGTTATATATATAAAATATTTTAATAGTAAAAATAAATATAAATATATATACGACTGTATATATATTTATATTTATTATTAATTTAATTATATTCTATAAATATTTTATTTTATTATAATAAAATTAATAAATAATTTTATTATTATATCACATGCTAAAAATCATTAATTATTTTTAATATATTTTTTATTGATTCTTAATTTATTAAGTATTTTATATGTATATAAATATAAAATATATTTTTATTAAGATATTATTATTTTTAATGTAATTAAGTGAATATTTGATATTAAAATCATTTTTTGAATTATTTTTAATAGTATTACTATACATTTAATTAATTAAATTTACATTTATAAATATCATCATATATTATTATTAATAATATTTTTTTTTGATAATATGTGTATATATTTAATGATTTTTTTTACTTTTTTTTCTTGTTCTGATATATAGATTATATCATATTTATTTGCTTGATAAAAAATAAATTGTATAGCTTTTTTGATTTTATAAAATATAAAAAATTTATTTGTTTTGTAACGATTTGTTATTATATCATTAATAATAGAAACTTCTTGTTTATTTTCTGGATGATTGTTTATAAACACAACAAAATCAGAAAATTTATCAGAAATACTTCCTATTATTTTTCTTGCACTGATATTACATATTTTTTTATATCCCAATATACACCAAATTTTTTTATGTTTATAGTATCTTAATGAAGACAATGTTCGATATAATACTTGCGGCAGATGAATATTGTTGATAATGAATAAAGGATTATTATGTATTTGAATTTTTTCCATTTTTCGGGGTATAGGACGTAAAAATTTACTGCTTGGAATTAGTATATTTAGAGAATATTTTAATGATAACATTGCTGACATTGCTAAAAGTATATTAGTAATATTAAAATCACCAATTAATGAACTATATAAATTTCCAGATCCCCATGTTGAATTAAAAAAAATTTTTGTACGTGAAGTATGATAGATGATTTTTATTGCGTTTATCCAATATTTAAGATTAAAAATATTATTTTTTTTTAGCACTGTTACGGATATGACTTTTTTATTTGTAATTTTTTTTATCCAATTATTGGCAATGTTTTCATTTCCATTTAAAAAAATGTTTTTTATTTTATTTTGCTTTAAAAAGGAAAATTTTATCTTTTCTTTTTCAAACATTGTTTTTTGACCATCTGTATTACTATTAGTTAAATTTGTACATATTATTGATTCAAATTTTAAATAAGATATTTGTTTTTGCATCAGTACTGTATATGACATTTCTATTGTAGTGATATCTATTTTTTTTTTGACTAAGCGATATAGTATTTTTTGAATAGAATTATGATAACGTATATTATGACGTATGTTAGATTGTGATATGTTTTTTTTATTTTCTAAATCTTTAATTACGCCAATTTTTTTATTAATTAATTGTTCCCATTGTGCAATTAAATTAGTTACAGTAGTTTTTCCATAAGTTCCTATTACTCCAATTAGTTTAATTTTTTTTTGCGGATAATTAAAAAATCTTTCATATATCTTATGGATATGATCGCTTAATTTTTTAAAATAAATAATAAGTGTATTATATTGTGTAGATATACATAATCCGTGTTTATTTTTTTTTGTTTCATATAAAATAACATTTGCATTATTTTTTATCGCATTGGTAATAGAATATTTATGTATATTGTTTTTTTTTTTAATGATATAAATAAATCACCAATTTTTATTTTTTGATTACATTGAGTAATATTGCAGATTTTTTTTTGGGGAATATTATTAATCCAAGGATTTAATAATGTTTGAATGTTATCTATTTTTTTTATCATAGTATAATGTTGTTTGGATGATTTTAATTTATAAATTATATATATAATACTTATATAATGTAAGTTTTATTTAAAAATTATTTAATTTATAGTATTTCTGCAATTCTTAAGATTGCACTACGTGCACGAGGATTTTTATTAATTTCCTTATTACTAGGTTTAATTTTTTTAATAATTTTTAATTTTTTTGTTGAATATTGTATTATTTGGTCATTATTTATAGGCAATCCTTTAGGAATACAGGTATATCCGCTATTTTTTTTAAAAAAATTTTTTATAATTCTGCCTTCAATAGAATGAAAACTAATAATAACTAGTCTTGCTTTTTTCTTTAATATTTTTGTTGAAATACATAATATTTTTTTCAATGATTCTATTTCGCAATTAATATAAATACGTATAGCTTGAAAAGTACGTGTAGCAGGATGTTTATATTTATTTTTTTTTGGAATGATTTTTTTGATGATTTTTACTAAATCAAGTGTATTCATGATAAGTTTTTTTTTATTTTTTTCACAAATAGCATAAGAAATTTTTTTTGCGTATCGTTCTTCTCCAAAAGTTTTTAAAACATACTCTATTTTTTTTTGACTTGCTTTTTGCAACCATTTCCATGCCGGTATTCCTGATTGATTATTCATGCGCATGTCTAAAGGTCCGTTTTTCATAAATGAAAATCCTCTACTCGCTGTATCTATCTGTATTGATGAAATTCCTAAATCTAATAAAATTCCGTCAATGAATTTATTATGACGGCAATATAAATTTTCGATAACATGAGAAAAATTTCCATGTTTAATAAAAAATCTGTTATCTCGGATTTTTTTTCCTAGATTAATAGAGTATGGATCTTGGTCAATAGCATATAGAGCTCCTTTTGGTCCGATATTTTTTAATATTTCTAATGAATGTCCGCCTGATCCGAATGTTGCATCAATGTACGTACCTGTTGGTTTGATTTGTAAAGCATTAATCGATTCTTTTAATAGTACTGGTATATGTAGCATAATTTTTATAATTAAATTTAAATTTATACATTCTCTAAAACATTATTTTTTTTAAAAAACAAAAAATTTTTAGATATTTAATAGAAAATGTATAAATAGTTATAATAGATTTTATATTAATTAATAGGATTAATTCGTTGTTGTTATTTATTAACAACAATCAATACTAATTACACCGGATCTAGACGATTCTATAATTTTAAAAGATTTTTTAATAATTTTTAAAAATGAATCAATGATATGATTAGTACCTGTAATTTGGATAATATATCGCTCTAAAGAATAATCAATAAGAATACCATGATAAATTTCCATTAATTGGTTAATTTTATGTAGGTTTTTAAAATCTTTTATTTTAATTTTTATTAATAAAATTTCTCTTTCTATGTAATTTTTATTAGTAATCTCTATTACTTGATAAACGTCAATTAATTTTTGTAATTGTTTTTCGATTTGTTCAATAGTTTTTTTATTTCCAAAAGTCTGTATAGTTAATCGAGATATTTTATTATCTTCGGTTGGGGCTACTGTAAGGCTATCTATATTATATCCACGTTGTGAAAATAGACCTATTACACGAGATAATGCCCCCGATTCATTTTCTAATAAAATTGATAAAATTCGGCGCATAATTTATATTTATCCTGTTTTTTGTAATAACATATCGTTCATACCACCATTTTTAATTTGCATAGGATAAATATGTTCATTAGGATCTATTTCTACATCTACAAATACTAATGATCCTAATTGAACCTTTTTTATAGCTATTTTTAATTTTTCAATAACTTCGTTTGGTGTTTTAATTTGCAATCCTGTGTGTCCGTATGATTCAGCCAACGCTATAAAATTAGGTAATGATTTCATATATGAATGAGAATGTCTACCTGAATATATTATATCTTGCCATTGTTTTACCATTCCTAAAGATTTATTATTTAAGTTAATAATTAATATCGCTAAGTTATATTGTTTAGCTGTAGATAATTCTTGTATATTCATTTGTATACTCCCATCTCCAGTAATACAAATAACAAGTTCTTTTGGAAATGCTATTTTAACACCTAATGCTGCCGGTAAACCAAATCCCATAGTACCTAATCCGCCAGAATTGATCCAATAACGGGGTTTATTAAAAGTATAATGCAGTGCAGTAAACATTTGATGTTGCCCGACATCTGATGTTATATAGGCTTTACCTTGGGTTAAATTGTATAATGTTGTAAGAAAATTTTGTGGTTTGATTTTATCTTTATAATTTCTAACATTAATAATATTTATTTTTTTCCATTTATTAATTTTTTTCCACCATTTTTTTAAATAAAAATGAGGTCTATTAAGGGAATGTGTGTTAATAGTTTTTAACATTTTTGTTAATATTTTTTTAGCATCCCCAATAATTGGAATATCTGCCGTAATAGTTTTTGAAATAGAGGTTGGATCAATATCAATGTGTATAATTTGAGCGTGAGGACAATATTTTTCTATATTATTGGTAGTTCTATCATCAAATCTTACTCCAATAGCTAAGATAGTGTCAGAATGATGCATTGCCATATTTGCCGCATATGTTCCATGCATTCCTAGCATTGATAAACATTGTGGGTGATTACCAGGAAAAGAGCCCAACGACATAAGAGACATAGTAACCGGGATATTAAGAATGGTTGCTAACGAATATAATTCAATATGACTATTTGAACTAATAACACCGCCGCCAGCATAAATAATTGGTTTTTTAGATATTAATAATGTATGTATGGCATGCTTTATATTTTTTGTATAGTTTTTTTTTTTGGTAATATAAGATCTAATATAAACAGTATTAGGCCAAATATAAGTTTTTTTTATTTTTTGATCTAAAATGTTTTTTGGTAAATCGATAACAATTGGTCCAGGTCTTCCGCTAGATGCTAATAAATATGATTTTCTAAAAATTAACGGAATATCTTCAGTTTTTTTAACTAAAAAGCTATGTTTGACAATTGGTCTCGAGATACCCATCATATCACATTCTTGAAAGGCATCAAGTCCAATTAGATTGGAAGATACTTGTCCTGAAATAACAATCATTGGTATGGAATCCATATAGGCTGTTGCAATACCGGTTATTGCGTTAGTTGCTCCTGGACCGGAAGTTACTAATACTACTCCAACTTTTCCGGTACATCTTGCATAACCATCAGCCATATGTGTAGCGCCTTGCTCATGTCTGACTAATATGTGTTGTATTTTTTTATGACCGATAGTAAATATAGCATCATATATATCTAATACAGCTCCACCAGGATAACCGAATATTGTGTCTATCTTTAAATCTATTAATGACTGTATGACCATTTCAGCGCCTGATAATAATGTCATTTGTGATAAATCCTTGTATATAGCAGTATTTTGAATGTACCAATAAAATATACAGTAATTGATGTGATTATTATCATACAGTATATATTATATTTTATAAATTTATTAATAATTAATATTAGTGAATAATACCCGCCTTATCAGGCGGATAAAAGTAGTGATAAAAATTATTTTTAATTATATTTAATTAATTGTTATGCCTCGAAGTAAGCTGTTTAATTCAGTTTTTTTTAATGTATTGTTATCAACTTTTTTGACTATTACTGCACAGTATAAGTGTATATTATTATGGTTCTTAGATGGTAATGTTCCTGATACTACAACCGATCCGGAAGGAACTCGTCCATATAATATTTTTCCTGTTTCTCGATCATAAATTTTAGTACTTTGACTAATATATACTCCCATAGAAATTACTGAATTTTTTTCTACAATTACGCCTTCGACTATTTCAGATCTTGCTCCAATAAAACAATTATCTTCTATAATAGTGGGATTATTTTGTAAAGGTTCTAGAACACCCCCTATACCTACACCTCCGGATATGTGTACATTACAACCAATTTGTGCGCACGATCCGATCGTTGCCCAGGCATCTATCATAGTATTTTTTCCTATATAAGCTCCGATATTTACAAAACTAGGCATAAGTACAACATTTTTACCAATAAATGCACCAAATCGAACTATTGAATTAGGAACTGTTCGTACGGAGTCTTCAATAAAATTTGATTCATTATAATTTTTATATTTTAAAGGTATTTTATCATAAAATACATTATTTGATGTTTTTATAATTTTATTACTTTTAGAATATAGGTATAATAATACGCATTTTTTTATCCATTGGTGTGTAATCCAAGTACCATTAATTTTTTCTGCAATTCTAATGGTTCCAGAGTTTAATTTTGAAATTGTTTTATTAATATAAGATTTTTCAATTTTTGTAATCTGATAGTGATGATCTTTAATTTTTTTTTCAAAAATTTTTTCTATATGATCTTGTGTTTTTATCATGTGTATTATTGACCTGTTATGATGATATAATTACTATTATATTTTAATATAGCGTAGCAATAAAATTATTAAATAAACTTTAAAAATTTTATTTTTGAAAAATTTAAAGATTTTATTGTTATTAGGAATAATTTTTTGAATATCTTATATGTATATCTTTTATATATTAATAAAAATTTTTGGAATTTTTTCGTTTTCTTGATGTGTTATTACTTCGCATCCAGTATCGGTAACTAAAATTGTATGTTCGTATTGCGCAGATAAACCGCCGTCTTGTGTTTTTACTGTCCATCCGTCTTTCATACATTGTATATGTGATGATTTTTCATTTACCATAGGTTCTATAGTAAAAACCATGTTTTTTTGCATAATTGTGTGGTCGTTTTTATTATAAAAATGCAAAATATACGGTAATTCATGAAAATTCTTTCCTATTCCATGTCCACAGTATTCTTTAACTATTGAAAATTTATTTTTTTCTACATATTTTTGAATAATATATCCAATTTTATTTATTTTGACGCCGTGTTTAACGCATTTTAATGATAAATAAAGACTATTCTGGGTAATTTTACATAATAATTTGTGTTTGTTTGTTACTAATCCTACCAAAAACATTTTAGATGCATCAGCATAATAGTTATTTTTAATTACTGATACATCTATATTTACAATATCTCCATTTTTTAAAAATAATTTTTTATTTGGAATTCCATGACAAACAACATCATTAACAGAAATACATATAGATTTGGGAAAATTATTATACCCTAAACATGCTGGTATAGATTTTTTAACATGAGTGATATAGTTATGACAAATATCATTTATATCTTTGGTTGATATATCAGGCACTATATATGGTTGGATCATTTTGAGTACATCAGCTGTTATTTTGCCAGATATTCGTATTTGTTGGAGGTCATATTTGCTTTTTAATATATTTTTCATATCGACAGATTAATTTATTTTTATTTTTTGTTTGTACAAAATACTTTATATTGAGAATAACAATCATTTTTACAAATAAACGTAATGTAAAATTTATGGTATGTATTTATTAAAATATAAAAAACGATATCAATAATATTATTATATTATGATATAATATATTTTATATAAAAATACATAGGATAGAATTTTTCTATTTAATAAATTAAATATTTTCATTATTAGTAATGATTAAAAATACTATTTTATTTCTAAACAAATATTAATTAATAAGATTTTATTTTTTATATTAACTTGTATATTATTATATTAACATATTTTTTTTTATTTTAAAAATTATAGGAGAATAGTTATGGATATTCCTTTAATGAAGAATATGATTAAAGCAGGTGTTCATTTTGGGCATCAAACACGATATTGGAATCCAAAAATGAAGCCGTTTATTTTTGGTATTAAAAATAAAGTACATATAATTAATTTAGAAAAAACTTTACCGTTATTTCATTTAGCTATTACAGAACTTAAAAGAATTATTAGTTATAATGGACGAATATTATTTGTAGGAACTAAGCGGTCTGCTAGTACGGGAATAAAATTTATTGCATTATCATGTCATCAGTTTTATGTTAATCATCGTTGGTTAGGTGGTATGTTAACTAATTGGAAAACAGTAAGACAATCTATTAATAAATTGAAAGATTTAGAAAAACAATCTACTGATGGTACATTCGATAAATTAACAAAAAAAGAAGCTTTATTGCGAACACGATCTTTAAATAAACTAGAGAATAGTTTAGGCGGTATTAAAAATATGGGAGGTTTACCTGATGCGATTTTTGTGATTGATACTATGCATGAACATATAGCAATTCAAGAAGCTAATCATTTAGGGATACCTGTATTTGCTATAGTAGATACTAATTCTAGTCCTGAAGGTGTTGATTATATTATTCCAGGTAATGATGATGCAATTAAATCAATTAATTTATATTTAAGTATTTTATCTGATTCTTTATCTAAATGTTATAAAAAAAAACAAGAATCACTCATTTTAAAGAAAAGATTACAAGAATCATAATCTTAATATTTATTAAATAATATAGTAACAGTTTTAAATTTGGATGATTAATAGAATGGAAATTTCAAAAAAATTAATACAAGAATTACGTAGTAAAACAGGATCTGGTTTTATGGATTGTAAGGTTGCTTTGCAAAAATCTAACGGAAATATTAATCATGCTATTGATTATTTAAGAACATTAGGTGTATGTATTGCAACTGGCAAGATATCACGTCAAACAGAATTTGGTCGAATATTTTTATATCATGATAAAAATGTTGGTGTATTATTAGAATTAAACTCGGAAACTGATTTTGTAGCAAATAATGATGAATTTAATAATTTTGGAAAAACTGTTGTTAATTATTCCGGTAAAAAAAAAATTTTTATTTTGAATGATTTGAATAATATTTTTAATTCACAAAGAATTTCTTTAATTTCTAGGATTCGTGAAAATATTATAATTCGTAGAATTAAATATATTACGGGAAATACTATTATTTCATACGTTCATTCAAATAAAATAGGTGTTTTAGTAGAAGGAATAGTCTCTTCTTCCTCTAATAAAGATAATAAAAATAATATAAATCAATGTTTTAAGAATGTTGCTATGCATATTGCAGCTTCTCGGCCATTATTTTTATCAGAAATAGATATTCCTAAAGATATAATTGAACGAGAAATCTCTATTCAAAAAAATATAGCCAATAAAATTGGCAAAAATAATCATGTAATTAAGTCTATTGTACAAGGGCGTATTAATAAATTTATTAATGATATAACTTTAATTCGTCAGAAGTTTATTATGGATCCTAAAATAATAATTAATGATTATTTAAACAGTAATTCGATTACTATACGTTCTTTTATACGCATTCAAGTTGGAGAAAATATATAAAATACATATATATGTGTGTAAATTATAGTTTGATTAGTACTCAGTTAAATGGTATTAGTTGATTTTTATTGGTAATACAAATATAGGTTTGGTGATTGATCATGAAAAATAAAAATAAATATAATCGAATTTTATTAAAAATTAGCGGAGAATTTTTAAAAGATAATTATACAGGAAGTATTAATATTGATTTTATTAAAGATTTAGTAGATCAGATATATTTATTAACACAATTTGGTATTAAAGTTGGTTTAGTTGTAGGAGGAGGGAATTTATTTAGAGGTTCTGATTTAGAAAAATTAGGGATGCGAAGAACTATATCAGATCACGTAGGGATGTTATCGACGGTTATTAATGGATTATTAATCTATGAGTTTATGCAAAAATATAAAATTAAAAGTAGGATTTTTTCATCAACTCGTTTGGATGGAATGTGTGAACGATATAGATTAGATAAAGTAAATGATGCATTAGAGAATGGATATATTGCGATATTTTGTTTTGGTTTAGGGGTACCGTTTTTTACCACAGATTCAGCGGCCTGTATATATGGTATTGAAATAAAAGCTGATATTTTATTAAAAGGAACGAAAGTAGATGGAGTTTATTCATCTGATCCATTAGTTAATTCATCTGCTAAATTATATCATACATTAAAATATAAAGAAGCTTTAAATAAGAAATTAAAATTTATGGATTATACATCATTAATATTAGCTTATGAAAATAAATTACCTATTTTGGTATTTGATATGCATAATCCAAAAGTTTTACATGACATTGTTATTAATGCTAACTCAGTCGGTACTTTGATTTATTAACAAGTTATTAATTTATGAGTTTAGTGGAATGATTTTATTAAGAGAAAAAATATGCTAATTATGTTAAAAGAACAAGTTTATGTGCAGATGAATAAATGTTTTTTATTATTTAATAAAGATTTACATAAAATTCGCACAAATCGTATTTCACCAGATTTATTAAATAATATTCATATTGATTATTATGGTACATTAACTGCATTAAGCCGATTATCTAATATTATTTTAGAAAATAATAGTATATTAAAAATTACTTTATTTGATATATCTATAAAAAATATTGTAGAAAAAGCAATTATTAATGCTAATTTAGGTTTAAATCCTATTTCTAATGATTCATGTATACGTGTTCCTATACCGGCTTTAACAGAATCTAGGAGAAAAGAATTTATTAAAATTATTAAACACGAGGCAGAAAATGCACGTATATCTATACGAAATATTCGGAGAGAGGCGAATGATCGAGTAAAAAATTTATTAAAAAAAAAAGAAATTAATCAAGATGTAGCGCAAGAATGTAAACAAAATATTCAACAAAACACTAATCTATTTATAAAAAAAATAAATGATATTACTATAATTAAAGAAAAAGAATTATTAATAATTTAATTTTTATTTTTTATTTATTATTATTGATTTAAATATATATTTAAACTATTATTTTCAAATTAATAATTTAAAAGATAATTTATCTATTAATTATTTTATTTAATAGAATGACAGTTCTAATAAATTAAAATTATAATAATAGATATTAATATAATCCAATATTATAGATGTTATATAGGAATATTATATAAATATGTTATTAAAAAAAATTTTTTTTATATGTTGTTTGTTTTTTTCTGTATCTGTATCTGCTGTAAATATGAAACATATTAAACGTATTTCTGTATGTGGAGTTAAACATGTATCTCGAGATAATATATTAAAAACTTTACAATTGAATTCCTTTAACGATAATACATGTATTAATGTTTCGAAAATAATTGCGTTGTTATTACGTACTAATTATTTTATGAAAATACATACTTCTAGATTAAACGATACTTTAATACTTTCTGTACAGGAATTTCCTATTATCACTGATATTAGCATATTAGGTGTTAATAATAAAAAATTGAAATATTTTAATAAATTGCTTAATAGATTTAAAGTCAAAAAAAATAAATCTTTTAATATATTTAATTTTAATAATTTTTTTTTATATTTAAAAAAAGCATATCAATTACAAGGATATTTTAGTATTCATTGTGCGTTAAAAATTGTTCGTTATCCCGACAATACTGTTCAATTAAAAATAATATTTAAAGAAGAACCAATATCATTAATATCAAAAATTTTTATTTATGGTAACAAAAATTTTTATAAAAAAAAAGTATTACAAGATTTAAATCAACATGATAATAATTTATTGTGGAATTTTTTTGATTTTAATAGATGTGATTATACTACATTTAAAAAATCATTACGCGCGTTATATAATTTCTATATACGTCACGGATATTTAGATATTAAAATAAATATAGCAAAACAACATTATTCACGAGATGATAAATGTATTGATTTAAAAATAAATATTAATGAAGGATCACGATATTATATTAAAAAAATTTTTATAGATGAACATAAAGGACTGTGTAGCAATAAATTTGTGCATGATATTCAAAAATATGTATTAAATGCTCCTTATTGTGAATCTACTATTAGCCAGTTAAAAAAAGATTTTAAAAATATTTTTTTAAAAATGGGTTTACTAAATACTCGTATCTTATTACATTCAGAATTAAATAAAAAAAATCATACAATATGTTTGTATATTCTATTAGATTTAAAAAAACAATACTTTGTTAATAAAATAAATTTTTCAGGTAATTCTTTTATAGATCAGAAATTTTTAAATATTTTTATATATAATCATAAAAATGATTTATTTAATATAAATTTAATAAAAAAATCCTGTCATGATTTATTTAAAACTAGTTTATTTAATAATATAAAAGTATGTGTAAAAAAACACTTATATAGTAATGATAAAGTTGATATTTATTATTATTTTAAAAAATGTGATAATACTAGAAACGTAAGTGTATCAACTAGTTATGAAAACGGAAGAGGTGTTTTGTTAAAGTTTTTATTACTAGAAAAAAATTTTCTTAATGCTGGAAATGAATTATGTATTACAGTTTTAAAAAATATTTATGATACTAATTTAAAGATTCATTTATTAAAGCCGTTAAGATTATTAAAAAATTTTTTTTTAAAATCTAATGCTTTTGTTAACGTTATGAAAGAACGTTATATTTTTCCAAACACTTCTACTAATAAATTATTTGGTTTTGATACCTCATGTTATACACCTAAAATAAAAAATAAAAAATTTTCTGTGACATGCGGATATGAAAAAACAAAAATCTTACTTACATCTCCTCATATTGTATTGTTAAAATATTTATCATCATTTTCAAAAAAATTTTTTTTAAATTCAAAAATAGATAATCTTATTGTTAATGATTTTTTTGTTAAATATATGTTTGATTTTAACAATATAAAAGAAAAAAATTTTTTTAAAATGGGTACACATATAAAATTTTTGGGTAAATTAACATTACCTTTTTCAGATAATTTTTATCATAAGATTTTTTTTAGTATTAACCAGTATGTTCCTTTAGAAAAGATATATGATATTACTATACATAATTTTTTAGAATTTGGATCAGGATTAACATTAGGTCATCATATTTTTCCTTTTTATGAAAATTATAAGTTTTATCATAAAAATACAAAAAGTGGATTTAAAGATAATTCTGTTGGTCCGATAGCGATTTACTATAAGAATAGTAATGATCATTCAGCTAATTCTAAACAAAATATTGTATCGCACTTTTATCCTTCTACAGATTTTATAGGCGGAAATATGATGGTTCATGCTAATGTAGAGTTATCATCTCCCAAGATAACAATATTGAAAAAAATTTTTCAAATATTTCAGGCGGGTGTATTTCTAGATGCTATTAACATTTGGGATACTAATTGGAAAAATACTATTTCATTATATTCTATTAAAGAATCTTTAACTATTGGTCAACCTAATTATACATATTTATCTGCTGGTACTTTTATACGTTGGTATTCAATATTTGGTCCTATTACTTTTACATTTGCATTTCCACTACATCCACATAATATATCTAATTATTTTTTAAATAGATTTAGTGTGAATTTTTTATAAAATATTTTTAATATTTGTTAAAAATGAATGTAAAAATAATAATAATAAAAAATTATTATTTTTAGATAAGAGATATAACGATGAACGATATACAAGACAGTAAATATACTTGTAGTATAAATGATATTTTACGAATTTTACCACATCGATTTCCATTTTTATTAATTGATAAAATATTAGATTTTAAAAAAAAAATATATATATGTACATTAAAAAACATTACTGTAAATGATTTTTTTTTTTTTTGGTCATTTTCCGAAAAAATTAATTTTTCCAGGTGTGTTAATAGTTGAATCAATTGCCCAATCAAGTGGTTTATTACTCTTTTATCACAAAACAAATAACTATGTTAAGAAAAAAATTTGTTATTTAACTGGAATATATAATACACGATTTATTCGTCCAGTATATCCTGGCGATCAAATGATTATAAAGATATTTTTTAAAAAACAGTTATGTAGTATTTATTTATTCAAAGGTATAGTAATGGTTAAAAAAAATATTGTATGTCAATCGACTATATCTTTAGCGGTTTGTGATAAATAGTTTTATATATAAAAATTGGTTTTTATATTAAAATTAATAAATTTATATAAAATTAATATTTTTTATAAACAAATTTAATAAACTTTATTCGTTTTAATATAAATATTTATTTATGTTAAATTTTTAGTAGAAGTTTATATTTCTAATAAATTTATGTAATGAATTTGGATTAAGTATGTATGTAAATAATTTTGTACATTTGCGGATACATAGTGATTATTCTATGATTGATGGCATGGTAAAATTAGATAAATTAATTAAATATGCAAAAAAAATGGATATGATTTCATTAGGTATCACTGACGTGAATAATTTACATGGTGTTATTAAATTTTATTCATTAGCCTGCAAAGTAGGCATTAAACCGATCATTGGTGTTGATGTTACTGTACAATCAAATATTATTGATGACATGAAACACAAGTTAACCTTGTTAGCTGCTAATAATTATGGTTATAAGAATATAATTGAATTATTATCTGAATCCTATAAATTAGGATATGATGATAATTTTGGTTTAATAATAGATATGAACCATTTATTACGATTTAAACGCGGTTTATTAGTTTTATCGGGAGGCATAAAAGGTGATATCGGTTTATGTATATTTAGAAATGATGTAAATTTATTAAATCGTTGTATTTTTTTTTACAAAAAACATTTTCCGAATAAATATTATCTAGAAATTTCTCGTGTAGGAGTTTCACGGGAAGAAGAATATATTAAATACATTAAATATCTTTCTTATACACATTCCTTACCAATAGTTGCTACTAATGAAGTATTATTTTTAAAAAAAAATGATTCATATATTCATAAAATTAAAGTTGCTATTCATAAAAAAAAAACTATTACTGATCCAAAGTTTATTTATGAACATACCAGACATCAGTATTTAAAACATCCAGATAAAATGATTCATATTTTTCATGATTGTCCTGAATCAATAATTAACAGTACAGAGATTGTAAAGCGTTGTAATGTTATTATTCCTTCTGGTTCTTATTTTTTACCAATATTCCCTACCGGTTCCGTGAATTCTTATCATTTTTTTGTAGAAAAAGCAATTAAGGGTTTAGAATTACGTTTAACTAATATTTTTTCCAATAAAATAGAAAAAAACATAAAAAAAGAAATATATTTTGCTAGATTGCATCATGAGTTATTAATTATAAAAAAAATGGGATTTGTTAGTTATTTTCTTATTGTAATGGAATTTATTAAATGGGCTAAGCATACTGGTATACCAGTAGGTCCGGGTAGAGGTTCTGGTGCCGGATCTTTAGTATCATTTGCTTTAAATATAACGGAAATAGATCCTTTACAGTTTGATTTATTATTTGAGCGATTTTTAAATCCTAATCGTGTTTCATTACCTGATTTTGATATTGATTTTTGTATGAATAAAAGAGATTTAGTGATTGATCATGTAATGAAAACATATGGTCGTGATTCAGTTTCACAAATTATTACTTTTGGTACAATGGCTGCTAAAGCAGTTATTAGAGACGTTGGTAGAGTATTGGGTTATCCGTATGGTTTGATGAACAAAATTTCTAAATTAATACCATTAGATCCAAAAATGACTTTAAAAAAAGCATTTTCTATGAATAATGAATTAGTAAATTTATACCATAATAATTATGATATTAAAATATTAATTAATATAGCTAAAAAACTAGAAGGAGTAATTCGGAATATAGGCAAACATGCTGGAGGAGTAGTTATTTCTCCTACTAAAATTTCTGATTTTGTACCTATATTATGTGATTCACAAGGTAAAAATCAGATTACGCAATTTGATAAAGATGACATTGAGTTTGTAGGTTTAGTTAAATTTGATTTTTTAGGATTAAAAACTTTAACTATGATTGACATGATTATTAATATGATTAATATAAAAAATGTACGTAATGGAAAAAAAAATTTTTTTATTTATCAAATTGATTTAAAAGATAAAAAAAGTTTTGTTCTGTTAAATAAATCTGAAACAACTTCTATTTTTCAATTAGAATCATTAGGAATGAAAAATTTGATCAAGCGTTTAAAACCTGATTCTTTTGAAGATATTATTGCGTTAGTGGCCCTTTATCGACCCGGACCATTACAATCGGGTATGGTAGATAATTTTATAAATCGTAAGCATGGTAAAGAAATTATTTCGTATCCTGATCGTAGATGGCAGCACGAATGGTTAAAACCTATCTTACAGTCAACATATGGAATTATTTTATATCAAGAACAGGTTATGCA
This sequence comes from Buchnera aphidicola (Cinara kochiana kochiana), assembly GCF_900698905.1. Lineage (NCBI taxonomy): Bacteria > Pseudomonadati > Pseudomonadota > Gammaproteobacteria > Enterobacterales > Erwiniaceae > Buchnera > Buchnera aphidicola. The sequence goes on from NZ_LR217707.1 coordinate 181,212, forward strand.
AATTGCTCAAGTTTTATCAAACTTTACTCCTAGTGAAGCTGATATCTTAAGAAGAGCGATGGCAAAAAAAAATCCCAAGGAAATGTTACAACAAAGAAAATTATTTCAATTAGGTGCTGCAAAAAATTCTATTTGTTTACAGCTATCAAGTAAAATTTTTGATTTGTTGGAAAAATTTTCTGCATATGGATTTAATAAATCACATTCAGTAACATATGCTTTATTAGCATTTCAAACTTTATGGTTAAAAACAAATTATTCTGCTGAATTTATGGCATCTGCTATGACGCTAGATATGATGCGTACTAATAAGGTAGTGAATTTAATACATGATGCACGTCGTATGTGTTTAATAGTTAAACCGCCTAATATAAATTTTAGTGATTATGCTTTTTCTGTAAATAAAAATGGAGAAATACTTTATGGTTTAGGCGCTATAAAAGGATTAGGTAAATCTTCTATCGACATTATATTAGCAGAAAGAAATCAACAAGGTAATTTATTTATCAACTTTATAGATTTGTGTATTCGTTTAATTTTAAAAAAAATAACGCGTCATATTTTTGAAATATTGGTAATGTCAGGTGCATGTGATTGTTTTAACATATGTCGAGTTCAATTGTTTAATAGTATAGATAATACAATAAAGATTGCTAAACAAAAAATTTTATCTATACAAACACAACAGCATGACTTGTTTCATTTTAACGATTGTAGTATACAAAAACTTTTGATAAAAAATAATAAAAATAATTTTAATACATTCGATAAAAAATTTTATAGCACTATGCTAAAAATTTTGAAATGGGAGCGAGAAATATTAGGACTGTACATTACTGACCACCCTATTAAAAATTTTTTAAAAGAAATACACTATTATACTAATGGAGTTACTTTATATGATTGTTTGTTAAAAAATACGACTAACAGCATTATAATTTCAGGCGTTATTCTTTCTATTAAATCGTCATTTACCAAAAATAAAAGTAAATTTTATATTATTACTTTAGATGATTCATATAGCCGTTTAGATATTATTGTTTTTGATGATTTTAGTTATTTAATAGATCAATTATCTTGTAAGGAAAATTTTATTGTAATAGTTTTAGGAAAATTATCACATGACTCTTTTGTTAATCGATCACGTATCGTAGTACGTAAAATTTATAATATTGAAGAATATCGAGCAAACAGAATACGTAGTATAAAAATATATATTAAACATAATAATAAAATAATTAAATATATGTTTGATAAATTGCATGATTATTTATTACATAACGTACGTCCCGGAAATGTGTTAATAAACTTTATTTTCAAGAAAAAATATTACATACAACATCAATTACTTGATAAAATTTATAAAGTATATCCTGATAATAATTTTTTAAATTATTTAAAAACATTTGAAAATAATATAATTATTAAATTAAATTTTTATAAATAATTAATTATTATTGATATTTTATACATAAAATATTTATAGTGAATTTTATTTAAAATATTTGTATATTTGAAGCTGTTAACGATTATATAATTTTTTTATAAACGGAGTTATTTGAGAAATAAGAATTCTTATTTTTGAATTTTTTTTTCTTGAATAAAATTCAATTTCTTTATATTTAATAGTATTATCACTGATAATGATTCCGTACGGAATTCCAATTAAATTCATATCAGCAAACATTTTACCTAAATTTTCTTTTCTATTATCAAATAAAACATCAATTTTATTGTGTATTAATTGCGTATAAATTGATTTTGCTATATTTTTTATATTTTTATTTTTATGCATATTTATGGGAATAATAAATACTTGAAAAGGAGCAATACAATTAGGCCATATAATTCCATTATTGTCATGATTTTGTTCTATAATAGACGATATAATTCTATTAATTCCAACGCCATAACATCCCATATGTAATGTTTTTTTATTATGATTTTTGTCATGTAATGAAAAATTTATGTTTTTAGAATATTTTTTTCCAATTTGAAAGATGTGCCCTATTTCAATACTATTTTTTGTTTTTAATTTTTCTTGATTTGTATCGTAATAAAATATATGATCATAGTTTTTAACATTAATTATTTTATTAAATATTATCCTTTTATTCCATAAAATTGGAGTGAATTTTTTATTAAACCAGTTATTTGTAATAATTAAATACGGTATATTGATTATTTTAGAATCTGCTAACATAAATATATTTTCATTATTATAATATTTTTTATTAACAGTTAATTGATATGATAAAATCATTTTATTATATTTAATGAATTTTATAGGATATTCAAGAATATTAATATTTTGTAAATCTTTTACATTTAAAGGGTCATATTTGCGCATTAGTAAAGCAGCCATAGAATATTGAGACTGATTTGATTTAGTTTTTATTAAATAAATTTTAATTTTATTTTTTTTTTTGTTAAATTTACTAATATGTACGGCATGATTAGAATGTTTGGAAAAAATAATTTTATCTTCTCCAATATTAGATATAGCATGAAATTCATGAGATATCGATCCTCCCATGATTTTTGAATCTGCTTTAATAATTTTAAAATCAAGTTTTAGTTGTGTAAATATGTGTATATAAATTTCTTTTATTAGCTCATATGTTTTCTGTAAAGAAATTTTGTTTATATGAAAAGAATATGCGTCTTTCATTAGGAATTCTATAGATCGAATAACTCCAAATCTTGGTCTTATTTCGTCTCTAAATTTTTTCTGTATTTGGTAAAAAACTATGGGTAGTTGTTTATATGAGTGAATTTCTTGATTAAATATATAACTAATAGCTTCTTCGTGTGTAGGACTTAATATATATTTTTTTTTTCTACGATCTATAAGATTAATTAATTCTTTTCCGTATAATTTCGTTCTTCCGCTTTGATCCCATAATTTTCTAGGTTGTATGATAGGAGCACAAATTTCTAGGCATCCATGTTGATTCATGGTATTAGAAATAATTTTTATAACTTTTTTTAACACTCTATACCCTGTAGGTAACCATGTATATATTCCTGCAGATAACATTCGTATCATACCAGCACGTAACATTAATTGATGACTAATTGATTCTGTATTGGCAGGTATTTCTTTTATAGTAGAAAGTAAATATTTAGTAGTATGCATAGTAAGTATCCTGAATACAAATAGATTGATATATAATAAATAGATTAATACAATTAATTTTTACAATGAATAAATCTTTTAAAAAATATTTTTAATAAATTATTCTTATATGTTGTTTATATATGGATATAAATAATTAATTTTTATTTTTTATGTAATATAAAATAATAAATACAATTTTATTGTTAATAAAAAATAGTTTATTTTATAATTATAAATTATATTTTATTTATAATAATAAATGTTTAAAATTTGTGTATAAGTATATATTTTTATATACATAATTATGTTTAATACAAATAATTATTTTAACGAAGTAAGAGAAAATTTCTAGTAAATGAAATTTTAATATAGTTAAAACAATCAGAATTTATATAATAGTAAATTACTGTTATTATGGATAATATTAAAGTTTTATATATAAAGGTATAAATATATGAATTATAGCTTAAATGAAGATAAAACTGAAGCTGCAACTCCTCATAAAATTAAAAAATTTAAAAAAAACGGATATATACAATATTTATATGATTTAAATTCTTTTCTGATATTATCATTTTTTTTTTGTTTATTTTATTTAAATAAAAAATTTATTTTTTTACGTTTACTAAAATTATTTGTATTGAATTTAACATTTGATATAAAGTTTATTAATTATCCTCAATTATTTTTTGTATCTACATTACAACATACAAAAATTTTTATTTTATATTTTTTAATATTATTTTTAGGAATAGCATGTATATTAGTATTTTCACCTATTTTTTTTTATGGAGAAATAGTTAGAATAAGATTTTTAAAAATTAGCTTAAATTCTTTCAATATTATCAATAATTTTAAAAAAAAAAGTTTTTTTGATATAATAATTGATTTTTTATCTATTTCATCGAAAATAATAATAATTATTGCCGTTTCTTTTTTATTTATTCGGAATAATTATTTTAATATCAATAATTTTTATTTTAATTCATTATTAAATAATTTATTTTTTGGATTTTATTGGATGTATAGATATATATTATTAATGATGACAATTATAGGTATAATAGCTATTATTGATACTATTATAAAGTATTTAGAATATTTTAATAAACTTAAAATGACTGTTCAAGAAGTAAAAGATGAACAAAGAGAATTAGAGGGCAATCCATTAATAAAACAAAGAATTCAAATTTTAATACGAAACTCACTGCATAGATATCCTATATCTGAATTAATTAAATCCGATGTAATTATTTTTAATTCTATAAATTGCGCTGTAGCTATACATTATAATTCAATTACGATGTCTGCTCCTAAAGTACTCTTTAAAGGATTAGAAAAGTTATCCATTCATATCGTAAAATTTGCACAAAAAAATAATATTCCAATATTTATTTCTGATTCTATAGCAATTTATTTGTATAAAAATTCTTTTATTGGTAATCAGATTCCGATTAATTTACATTCATCAATTGCTAAAATTTTAGCGTGGGCTTGGAAAGTTAAACGTTGGAAAAAATATGGCGGTATATACCCAACGATGCCAATGATATTTTTTAATAAGTAATAAATTACTTTTAGGAGATCTATAATTGATGCAAAAATTATCTATTTTATTGAATTTTATTAATAAAATTAATAATATGAGTTTATATTCTTTATTCACTCCATCATTAATTTTAATGATTTTATGTATGCTTATTTTGCCTTTACCAACTTTTTTTTTAGATTTATTTTTTACGTTTAATATTGTTATTTCGATAATTATTTTGATTGTTTCTATGGTCGTTACTGACGTACTAAATTTTTCTTCTTTTCCAATAGTATCGTTGTTGTCAACATTATTGCGGTTATCTTTAAATGTTGCTTCTACACGTGTGATTTTGTTAAATGGACATACAGGATCATATTCTGCAGGACGTATTATTGAATCATTTGGTGTTTTTTTAATTGGTAAAAATTTTTTTATCGGAATTATTGTTTTCATTATTTTAGTAATTATAAATTTTATTGTTGTTACGAAAGGTTCTGGAAGAATTGCAGAAGTAGGAGCTAGATTTATTTTAGACGCTATGCCCGGAAAGCAGATGGCCATAGATGCTGATTTAAACGCTGGTATTATTTCTGAGCGAGAGGCAAAAGAAAGACGTATTAATGTGTATAAAGAAGCCGATTTTTATGGATCGATGGATGGAGCTAGCAAATTTATTCGCGGTGATGCCGTTGCCGGTATATTAATTATAATAGTAAATATTGTAGGTGGATTAGTTATAGGAATTACCCAGCATAATATGTCATTTTTGCAAGCAGCTAAAACATATAGTATCTTAACAATTGGAGATGGTTTAGCGGCTCAAATTCCTTCTTTAATTATATCAATAGCTTCTGGTATTATTTTAACGCGTGTTGGATCTGACAAAATTAATGTTAGTAAACAGATAATTAATCAAATTTTTGATAATTCTCAAGTTATATTTTTAAGTAGTGTTATATTTGGTATATTTAGTTTAATACCAGGAATGCCAAATTTTATTTTTTTATCTTTTACTATTAGTTTATTAATATTATCGTGGTATTTATATAATAAAAATTACATAAGTAAAAATTTTTCTAAAGTATCAAATGTAAAAAAAAATAAGTTATTAGGTTTTTCGTGGAATGATATTCAATTTGAACATTTGATTGCTTTAGAATTAAGCTCTATTTTTTTTCAATCTATTTATAAAGATAAATATAATTATTTGTTAAAAAAAATATATTTTTTAAGAAAAAATATTGCTAAAGATTTTGGTTTTCTAATTTCCGATATTTATTTAATTAATAATCGAAAATTAGAAGATGGACAGTATAAAATTTTAATTAAAGGGGCAGAAATTGGATGTGGATATGTTTTTTTAGATAAATTATTAGCTATAAATAATAGTAATAGTATAATTACTGTGCCAGGAATAAAAGTAAAAGAACCGGTATTTGATCTACCTGCTTTTTGGATTCATCCTGATAATAAAGAAAAAATTATTAAAAAAAAATTATTAATTGTAGAGCCTAATTCAGTAATTATTACGCATATTAATAATATTATTAGAAAAAATTTATATGAATTATTTGGTTTACAAGAAACTCAGCAGTTATTAGATCGTATTTCACAAACTTATCCGCGCCTAGTAGAGTATTTAATACCTAATATAATTTCAATAACTATGTTACATAGTATTTTACAAAATTTATTACGTGAAAATATTCCTATTAAAGATATTAGAACAATTTTGGAAACATTAATAAAACATGGTAGTGGCATAAAAAATAATGTTGAAAAACTTACAGATGTTACTCGAATTGCATTACGTAATTTTATTACACAAAAATTTTTTTTGAACGTTTATGAAATTTGTGTACTTGGATTAAGTGCAGATATAGAATGTATTTTATTAAAAATAATCAATAATAAGGATGGTCAATTAGAACCTGTATTTTCAGAAAATTTAATTAATAAAACTAAATTATTAGTTATTATGCAAAAAAAAAATAAATTTCCATTAGTATTAGTAGTTCATCCGCAATTACGTAGTTTATTAGCAAGATTATTCATGATAAGTATTCCAGAATTAATTGTTTTATCTTTTTCTGAAATTTCCGAAGACCGTACGATAAAAATTGTACATACTATCGGTAAATATAAAGATTAGATACGCATAATAAAAGTATGATTTTACATTTTATTAACCGTATTAATACCTAACAAATATAATCCTTTTTTAATTATTTTTGCTGTTAATATAGATAATTTTATCCGACTGATTTTGATGTGTGTTTCTTTTACGAATAAAATAGAACAATTTTCATAAAATTTTGAAAATTTTCCAGCAAGATCGTATAGATAATTACACATCAAATGAGGTGTTCCAAATTTTTCTAAATGTAATATAGTTTCTTCAAATTGCAAAATAGTTAATATTAAATTTCGTTCAAATTTTGTAAAAATTTTAATCGGATGAATATTTGTTTCGTAAGTTGAATTATTGTTATTAATAATTGATTGAATTCTTGTATATGCGTATTGTATATAAGGTGCTGTATTTCCATTTAATGACAACATTTGATCCCAGTCAAAAATATAATCAGATATTCGATTTTTTGATAAATCAAAATATTTTATAGCACCAATTCCTATACTATGAGCAATAGATGTTATTTCATTTTTAGTCATTTTTTGATGTTTATTTTTTATTATTTTTTTTGCTTTATCAATACTTTTGTTTAATAAATCTATTAATTTGATTGTTTTTCCATGACGTGTTTTAAAAGGTTTTTTATTTTTAGATAAAATCATTCCAAACGTATGATGCTCTAATAATGTATCATTAGGTACATATTTTGCTAATTTAGCTATTTCCCATACTTGAAGGAGATGTTGTTTTTGTCTATTATCGATATAATAAATAATTCGATTGGCTTTTAATGTATTACATCTATATTTTAAACACGCGATATCTGTTGTAGTATATAAAAATGCTCCATCTTTTTTTTGTATAATAACTCCCATGTTTTCACCTAAACGATTTTTAAATTTGTTGAGATGAACAATAACAGCACCGTTGTAATTAACGGCAATTTTTTTTTTTTTAAGATCAGAAATAATGTTTGGCAACATAGAATTATAAAAACTTTCTCCACGAATATCTTTATCAGTAAGAGTGATATTTAATTTTTTATATATTATGTTATTTTGTTGTATAGTATGATGAATTAATAAATTCCATATTTTTAAACAATTTTTATTATTATTTTGTAGTTTAACTACATTTTTTTTAGTTTTTTTAATAAAATATGGATCTTGTTGATATCTTAGATTTGCTTGTTTATAAATTTTTTCAATTTTATTAATAGAATAACATGTTGTTAATTGTAATTGTGTGATTAATATTCCAAATTGTATACCCCAATCACCAACATGGTTTTGTCTTATAACGGTATGCCCTAAAAATTCCATTAATCGAGCAGTTACATCTCCTAAAATAGTAGATCGTAAATGCCCTACATGCATATCCTTAGCTATATTAGGAGAAGAATAGTCAATAATAATTATTTTTGGATTTTTTGTAGATATATTAAAGTTTTTTGAATAATACATATTATTGATATATTTACATAACCAATTTGATTTTAAAGTAATATTAATAAATCCTTGTGGAGGAACTGATATTTTTTTAAATATATTATATTTTTTTAAATCGTTAGCAATATTAATTGCAAGTTGATATGAAGAATATGGTATTTTTGTTTTTAACTTAATAATTCCATTAATTTGATAGTCAATTTCGTTATTTTTGGTATTTTTTCGAATAATAGGATCAAAATTATCTGGAATATTATATTTTATGCAAATTTTTTTTATTTTATTTTTTAAGAATTCCTGAATATTCATAATTTTACCAATATTATTAATAATTAATGTGTGTTTTTAATATATATGTTAATTATTTATATAATGAAACACAAAAATATTTAATGATAATAATTATATAATAATTTTAAATTTTTTGTAAAAATATCTTTCTTAAAGAATAAAATATTTATTTTGAATATTTTTTTAAATTATCTATTTTATAAATTATTTATATGTTTAATTAATTTAATTTGATAAAATATACAATATATAATAATTAATATTAAATTTTATATAAATTATAAAAAATATGTTGACTTTTTTCAAAAAAAAGATAAGATAGATCTTGTAACAAAAATGTTCTTTAAAAAAATATTTCAGAAAATTTCTGTGGGCACATGAAGATTAAATGTTCAGATACAAATTATTCATTATTAATTTTAATGTAAAAAAAAATTAGTTTTGTAATAAAAGTTACACGTAAATGAAGAGTTTGATCATGGCTCAGATTGAACGCTGGCGGCAAGCCTAACACATGCAAGTCGAGCGGCAACGGGAAAATATTTATATTTTTGCCGGCGAGCGGCAAACGGGTGAGTAATATCTGGGGATCTGCCTGAATGAGGGGGATAACTGTTGGAAACGATAGCTAATACCGCATAATGTTGAAAAACTAAAGTAGGGGATCTCTATATTTATAAAAGAGACCTTACGCATTCAGATGAACCCAGACGAGATTAGCTTGATGGTAAGGTAATGGCTTACCATGGCGACGATCTCTAGCTGGTCTGAGAGGATGGCCAGCCACACTGGAACTGAGACACGGTCCAGACTCCTACGGGAGGCAGCAGTGGGGAATATTGCACAATGGGCGCAAGCCTGATGCAGCTATGCCGCGTGTATGAAGAAGGCCTTAGGGTTGTAAAGTACTTTCGTCAGGAAAGAAGGTAATAATGCTAATATCGTTATTAATTGACGTTACCTGAAAAAGAAGCACCGGCTAACTCCGTGCCAGCAGCCGCGGTAATACGGGGGGTGCAAGCGTTAATCAGAATTACTGGGCGTAAAGAGCTCGTAGGCGGTTATTTAAGTCAGATGTGAAATCCCTGGGCTCAACCTAGGAACTGCATTTGAAACTGAATGACTAGAGTTTCGTAGAGGGAGGTAGAATTCTAGGTGTAGCGGTGAAATGCGTAGATATCTGGAGGAATACCTGTGGCGAAAGCGACCTCCTGGACGAAAACTGACGCTGAGGTGCGAAAGCGTGGGGAGCAAACAGGATTAGATACCCTGGTAGTCCATGCTGTAAACGATGTCGACTTGGAGGTTGTTTCCTAAGAGGAATGGCTTCTGAAGCTAACGCATTAAGTCGACCGCCTGGGGAGTACGGTCGCAAGGCTAAAACTCAAATGAATTGACGGGGGCCCGCACAAGCGGTGGAGCATGTGGTTTAATTCGATGCAACGCGAAAAACCTTACCTGGTCTTGACATCCATAGAATTTTATAGAAATATAGAAGTGCCTTCGGGAATTATGAGACAGGTGCTGCATGGCTGTCGTCAGCTCGTGTTGTGAAATGTTGGGTTAAGTCCCGCAACGAGCGCAACCCTTATCTTTTGTTACCAGCGGTTCGGCCGGGGACTCAAGGGAGACTGCCGGTTATAAACCGGAGGAAGGTGGGGACGACGTCAAGTCATCATGGCCCTTACGACCAGGGCTACACACGTGCTACAATGGTACATACAAAGAGAAGCAGCTCTGCGAAGATAAGCAAACCTCATAAAGTGTATCGTAGTCCGGACTGGAGTCTGCAACTCGACTCCACGAAGTCGGAATCGCTAGTAATCGTGTATCAGAATGTCACGGTGAATACGTTCCCGGGCCTTGTACACACCGCCCGTCACACCATGGGAGTGAGTTGCAAAAGAAGCAGGTTGCCTAACCAAATTTTGGAGGGCGCTTACCACTTTGTGGTTCATAACTGGGGTGAAGTCGTAACAAGGTAACCGTAGGGGAACCTGCGGTTGGATCACCTCCTTAAAATATAAAGCATTTAATTGGATCGTGCCCACAGAAATTTTCTGATTTATTGTAGTAAACAGGCTTGTAGCTCAGCCGGTTAGAGCACACCCCTGATAAGGGTGAGGTCGGTGGTTCAAATCCACTCAGGCCTACCAACCAATATTATATTAATATCTTTTTGTTAATAAAATAGGGGGCTATAGCTCAGCTGGGAGAGCGCCTGCTTTGCACGCAGGAGGTCAGCGGTTCAATCCCGCTTAGCTCCAATATTAGTATTAATTAATAATAAATTAATTAATTAAATCACTATTATTTTATATTTTATTATTTTTATGATTAAATTAAATTTTTTAAAAATTTATATTTTTAAAATTAAAAAATATATTTTATAAATATTTGTATAATGAATATTTTAAAAAAATCTAGAAAAGTAGTTCTAGATATAGAAACTACTGGAATGAATAAATCTGGATGTTTATATTTAAATCATAAGATTATAGAAATCGGAATATTAGAAATTATTGACAGAAAATATACCGGAAAATATTTACATTATTATTTAAATCCAGATCGTGATATTGAAAAAGAAGCATATAAAATTCATGGAATTTCTAGAAATCAATTAATTAAAAAACCGCGATTTAAAGAAGTTTATTTAAATATTTTAAATTTTATAAAAAAATCAAAAATTGTAGTTCATAATTCTATTTTTGATATTAGTTTTTTAGATTATGAATTTAGTCAATTAAATTGCGGAATAAAAAAAATTCGAGAATTTTCTACAGTTATAGATACGTTAGTGATTGCCAGACAATTATTTCCGGGAAAAAAAAATAATTTAGATGCATTGTGTCGTAGATATAATATCATAAATACACGTAAAACTGTACATGGTGCATTGATAGATGCTAAGATATTAATGAAATTATATCTATACATGACAAGTAAACAAATCACAATATCGTTTACAGAAAAAAAAAAAAGCAGAATAACTCCTCCTGTAATGAATATTCATGCTGATAACCGAGTATTAAAAATTTTATTTGCATCTAAATCCGAAAATAAAAAACATGAAAAATATATGAAAATAATATTAAAAAACTATATTTAATTAATTGTAATTAATATTTATGATATATACTATAGTTTAGTTATTAATTTATAAAATAAAAGGTGCGGTAGTTCAGTCGGTTAGAATACCGGCCTGTCACGCCGGGGGTCGCGGGTTCGAATCCCGTCCGCACCGAAATTAATTATTTTGAAGTAATTTTTAAAAAATATTATTAAAAATAATTTTATATGAATATATTCGGACAAATATACTTATGAAGTGTAATGATATTCTTAATAATTCATCTTTGGATCATATTAAAAAAGAATTAATCAATAAAGAATTAAAAAAAAATATAGAATATTTAGAAAAAAAAAAATTAAAGGTATTAGATTTAAAAAATGATATTTTAAAACACTCCAAATTATACGCTGATAAATTATTAAAATTAGAAAAAAGATTACAAAAAAAAATTTATAATACATATAATTTTTTTCTTGAAAAATATTTCATATCAATATTACCTATCGTTGATAGTATTGATTCATCAGTTAATTTATTGGATTCTTTGCATCAAGATAATTCTAATGATATATATATATCTTTAAAGAATATACAAAAAAATTTTTTTTATTTATTTACACAATACAAAATATCAGTGATTGAATCAACTAATATTCCATTTAATCCAGATTTACATCAAGCTATATCAATTGATTTTTCTGGAAAATATAAAAATAATTTTATCTCTTGCATTATTCAAAAAGGATATTCAATAAATAATAGGTTATTAAGACCTGCGCTAGTATCAGTTTCTCAAATAAAATAGTAGTATTATGAGTACTGATATATTTAAGAGATTTTTATTTATGTTGATAAAAATTTTTCTTTTAAATAAAAATAAGGTAAAAATATTGAGTAATTTTAAAAAAAAAAAAAATATTAAAAAAAAAAAGTTTTTTTAAATAAAAAAGCGATTTATAATTTTTTTATCAAAAAAACTATTGTTGCTGGAATTATATTGCAAGGATGGGAAGTAAAATCGATTCGTTCAGGATTTGTGCAAATTACCAATGGATATGTGATTTTTGATGCAAATGAAGTATATTTAATCGGAGTAAATATTCAACCATTAGTTAATATTTCAAAATTTTATCTACATCAATCAGATCGCATTCGAAAATTATTATTAACAAAAAAAGAAATTGAAATTATTAATTTATATAACAAAAAAAAAGGATACACAATTATTCCTTTAAAATTATTTTGGAATAAATCTTGGTGTAAGATTAAAATTGGGATTGCTACAGGTAAATCCAATCAAGATAAACGATTAGATAAAAAAAATCGTTCTTGGAAAATTGAACAATCTACCATATACAAACGTATATCTTTAAATAAATAATATAATTAAAAATATTTTTAAATACAGGTTTTTATGAATAAAATAAATATTGATAATTATTGGATGAAAAAAGCATTAAATCAAGCTTATTATGGAGAGAAAAATGGCGAAATACCTATAGGATCTTTGCTAGTTAAAAACAACAAAATTATTAGTTCATCATGGAATTCTTGTATTTCTTTACTTGATATAAGCGCACATGCTGAAATATTAGTAATAAGAAAGGGTAGTAAAAAATTAAAAAATTATAGATTATATAATACTACATTATATGTTACACATGAACCCTGTTTTATGTGTTCTGCGGCGATTATATCTGCCAGAATAAACCGTATAGTCTACGGTTCTTATAGCTCTAAAAAATATAATTTTTCTTATTTTATGAATTTGTTATACATTCATAAAATAAAACATCATTTAAAAGATATCACGTCTGGAATTTTATTTCATGAATGTTCGGGTATATTAAAAGAATTTTTTAAAAAAAAAAGATAAAAAATTTTTATATTTAATTTTCTAATATTACAATAGATTGAGTATATTTATGTGTATTTGTAATACTTAAAAAAATTTTTTTTACTTGTAATTTTTTAAATTTATCTCTAATACATCCTAACATGTTTATTTTTGGTTTTCCATATATATCATATATAACTTCACAATTTTTTAAAAACATATGTTTGTATATTCCTAGTCCTATAGCCTTAGCAGCTGCTTCTTTGGCTGTAAAATTTTTAGCTAAATATCTTTCTTTATTATGTATATTTTTATATTCATATAATTCATTTTTTGATAAGATTTTTTTGGGTATCGCCGTACCATAACGAAAAATTAATTTTTTAAAACGCATGATGCTAATCATGTCTATTCCAATACCTATTATTGACATAATAATCTCTGTTATAAATTAATAAAATGATTTTATTTAATTTTTACTAATATTTTAAAATAAATTTTTTTTTCTAACAGTTTCTCTATTTTATATTGTGACTGTTCCTTACATTGATTTATTTTTTTTCCTTTATACCCAATAATAATTTTTTTATGTCTTTTGTTTTTAACAAAAACAATACTATTTATAAAATATTTTTCGTTTTTTTGTCTATAAAAATCAAAAATTTCTACTGTAAATGAATACACTATTTCTTTATTTACAAGATTCATTAAAGTATTGCGAATTATTTCTGAAATTAAAAATTTTTTAGTACAATTAGTTTTTTGATTATTTAAATGTTTATGAGATGATATTGGTAATTTTTCATTGATATAAATTAATAAATTTTTTAAGTATATATTTTTTTTTGCTGAAATTAAAAAAATCTCATGATTTAAAGTTAATTGATTTATTTTATAAATAAATGGTAGTAATAATTTTTTTTTCTTTATACAATCAATTTTATTGATAACTATTATATAGTTACTATTATTTTTTTTAATATATTCTAATAATTTTGTTTCTTCGTTAGTCCAAATAAAACAATTAATTAAAAATATTATTATATGTACTTCCTGTATTAAGTTAAATGTATCACGTAATTTTTTTTTTTCTATATTACTATATTTATTTTTTATACCAGGTGAATCAATTAATTCAAATTGTGTTAATTTATCGGTATAAATTCCGGTAATATGTGTTTGAGTTGTATTTGGTTTTCGCGAAATTATAGAAATGTTCGCATTAATTAACTGATTTAATAAAGTTGATTTTCCCACATTAGTTCGACCTACAATTAGAATTTTTCCAAAAATACTTTTTTTCATTATTGTATTATTCTACCTCTAATCGAATTAATGCATTTTGAGCAGCATCTTGTTCGGCTTTTCTACGACTCGCTCCAATTCCAATTAATATTTCTGATAATCCATTTATTTTACAATAAATAGTAAAAATTTGATTATGTGCTGCACCATATATTTGTCCAATATTATATACGGGTAACGGAAAATGTTTTGATTGTAAAAATTCTTGTAATCTAGTTTTTGGATCTTTTTTTGTTCCAATAGGACTAATTTTTATAAAACGATTTTTATACCATTGTAATACTATTTTCTCTACAGTATATATATTGCTATCTAAAAATATACTAGCTATTACAGCTTCTATTGCATTAGCTAATATCGATTCTCGTTTAAATCCTCCGCTTTTTTTTTCTCCATGTCCTAATTTAAGATAATTACCTAAAGAAAATTCAGATGCAATTTCAGCTAATGTATTACCTCGCACTAATGTTGCACGCATTCTACTCATTCCTCCTTCATTAACTTTAGGAAAATGATGATATAAAGCTTTTGCTATAACAAAACTAAGGATCGAATCTCCTAAAAATTCTAATCGTTCATTATGCTGCGCGCTAGCACTTCTATGCGTTAAAGCATGTTTTAATAATGACACATTGGTAAATGTATAACCAATAAATTGTTGTAATTTATTCATCACTATTGAATTCATATAACACCGATTAAAAGATAAAATAATTAATGAATTTATTAATACGATTATATTATTGTATTTTATGTACATAACTTATAAATAATTTTATGAAATTTTTTTAAAAACTCTATTAAATCGTATTATTTTTAACCAATTTTGGTTATTAAAATCTATACTAAACCATATATATTTAGCTTTTCCTAAAATATTTTTTTTAGAAACTAAACCCCAATATCTGCTATCTGAACTTTTATCTCGATTATCCCCTACCACAAAATATTTATTATCAGGAATAATCCATGTCCGTTTATTTTGATAATTAGATTGTTTATATAATGGATGTGAAAAATTTTTCATACCATGAGTAATTAATGTATTATATATATTTTTTTTTAATTTTTCTTGATATCGCTCAATTTTTAATGAACGATATGTATTTATACAACGATTATAAAGATATTTCTTATTATTTTTAACATTATTTGATGATATATTTATATCATTTTTTTTTTGAGATAACGTTGTATATTTAATATTTTTTTTTGTTATAATACACATTTTTTTTTTAAAAGGATCATAAATTACAATATCTCCCGGCATACCTATAATACGTTTAACATAATTGATAGTGTTGTCATAAGGCGGTTGAAATACAATAATATCATTTCTTTTAGGTTGATAGCTTTTTATTGTAAATTTTTTTTTATATGAATTATCTTTTATATAAGAAAATTTCTGTATAATGATATAATCACCAGTAAGTAATGTTGGATTCATAGAATGATAAAAAATTTTAAACGGTTCATAAGCAAAAAATCTTATATTACAAATTAAAATCATAATAGGAAAAATATAATTCAATTGCTTTAATGCTTTATGATTATATAATTTATTTTTTTTTTTAAAAAAATTAATGTAAATATTATTAATATGATAATATATCCAAAAAAATCCTATTATTCCGGTTATTATAATTAGCGCATATTGATTTAAAAATTCCATATATAATCTTCTCGTATATTTTATTTATTTAACTTGTAGGATTGAAAAAAATATTTCTTGAGGAATTTTTACATTTCCTATTATTTTCATTCGTTTTTTTCCTTTTTTTTGTTTTTGTAATAATTTTTTTTTACGACTAATATCTCCTCCATAACATTTTGATAATACATTTTTTCTTAATTGCTTAATATTAGCTCTAGAAACAATATTATTTTCAATAGAAGCTTGAATAGGTACATTAAATTGATGTCTCGGTATTATTTTTTGAATCTTTTCTATTATATCTTTAGCAATACGAATAGAATTTTTCTTATGACATATGGATGATAGTGCATCTATTTTCATTGAATTAATTAAAATATCAATTTTAACTAAATTACTTTTTTTAAATCCAATAAGATTATATTCTAATGAAGCATACCCGCTTGATATAGATTTTAGTTGATCAAAAAAATTAGAAATTACTTCAGATAATGGAATTTCATACTGAATAATAGTTTTTTTATTATGATATATTAAATTTTTTTGTATTCCTCTTTTTTTAATGCATAAATTTATAATTTCTCCAATATATTTAGTAGGAGTTAGAATATTACAAAATGTTATCGGTTCTCTAATTTCAGAAATATAATGAGTATTAGGGAATTTTGCTGGATTATCTAAATAAACTTTTTTTTTATTTTTTATTAGTATTACTTCATAAATAACTGAAGGTGCTGTAATAATTATTTTTATATTATATTCTCTTTCTAAACGTGACTGAACAATTTCCATATGTAACATTCCTAGAAATCCACATCTAAAACCAAAACCTAATGCTTGTGAATTTTCAGGCTCATAAAACAAAGAAGAATCATTTAATTGAAGTTTATACAAAGCTTCTTTAAATCGATTGTATTGATTATTTTTAACGGGAAATAAACCAGCATATATTTTTGGTTTAATTTTTTTAAACCCTAATAATAATTTAGTAGTAGGGTTAACAAAAGAAGTAATGGTTTCACCTACCAGTATAGAACGAATATTTTTAATTCCGCAGATTATCCATCCCACTTCACCGGAATATAAAATAGATTTTGAAATTCGTTTAGGTGTAAAAATACCCATTTGATCAACTTGATATACTTCTTTAGTTCTCATAATTAAGATTTTATCTTTAACTTTTATAAAACCATTTTTTACACGTATCAGGGATACTACACCTAAATATTTATCAAACCAAGAATCAATAACTAAAGCCTGTAATGAATTAGAATAATTTCCTATCGGGGCTGGTATTACTGTTATTATTTTTTCTAATAAATCTGATATTCCGGCACCTGTTTTTGCGGAACACAAAACAATATTTTTTGTAGAAATACCGATAATATTCTGTATATCTCTACATACTTGGTCAGGTCTAGCATTAGGTAAATCAATTTTATTTAAAATAGGTAAAATAGATAATTTCATTTTTAAAGCACTATGACAATTAGCTATAGTTTGTGCTTGAACACCTTGGGCTGCATCTACTATCAATAAAGCACCTTCACATGCTGATAATGCACGTGAAACTTCATATGCAAAATTAACATGGCCTGGTGTATCAATAAAGTTTAAGCAAAAATTTTTTCCTATCTTAGATTTATAGTTAATAGTAACACTTTGCGCTTTAATAGTAATACCTCGTTCTCGTTCTAATTCCATAGTATCCAAAACTTGTTCTGACATCTCTCTTGCGGAAAGACCCCCACATGTTTGTATTAATCGATCAGATAGAGTTGATTTACCGTGGTCTATATGAGCAATAATAGAAAAATTTCTTATATATTTCATAATATAACTAATACACCATTTTTATTTATAATTTATTTTATATAAATTTTATTTATATAATAATTTATATTATTATTTAAAGTATTCTTAATAAAAATATTATATATATCATATATAATAAATAAAAAAAATATAAATATGATATATATCATATTTATTATATATGATATATATCATATATAACTATTTAATAATTATTTTATTGAAAATATATTTTGTATGTAAAATAAATTATAAAATTATTAATAAATTATTTTATAAAGTTATATAATTATATATAAAAATTATTTTATTTAAATTAAATTAATATAATGCGGTGTTAATAGTAGAATGAAAAAAAAAAAAGTTATTTTAGCTATGTCAGGAGGAGTAGATTCTTCAGTTTCAGCATGGTTATTATTAAAAAAAAGATATCATGTAGAAGGTTTGTTTATGAAAAATTGGGATGAAGATGATTCTAAAAATTATTGTTCTGCTAAGATAGATTTCAATGATGCAAAATTAGTATGTAAACAATTAGGTATTTTATTGCATACTATTAATTTTTCAACAGAGTATTGGGAAAAAGTATTTAAAAATTTTATTATAGAATATAAACAAGGACGTACTCCTAATCCAGATATTTTATGTAATAAAATTATAAAATTTAATATTTGTTTAAATTTTGCCTTACAATATTTACAAGCAAATTATTTTGCAACAGGTCATTATGCTAAAATTAAAAAAAAAAAAAATAAGTATTATTTGTATAGATCTATAGACTTAAACAAGGATCAAAGTTATTTTTTATATACTTTAAAATCAAAAATTTTATCAAAAATAATTTTTCCGTTAGCTAATATAACAAAAACGCAAACACGTAAAATAGCAAAAAAAATAAAATTATGTGTATATAAAAAAAAAGATTCAACTGGTATTTGCTTTGTTCAACCAAAAAAATTTAATTTATTTTTAAACCAATATATTCCGTATAAAGTAGGAAAAATATTAACTATGTCGGGAGAATTATTGGGATTACATTACGGATATGAATATTACACTATTGGTCAAAGAAAAGGATTAAAAATTGGTGGAAAAAAAAATAAAAATATGTATCCTTGGTATGTAGTTAAAAAAAATATTAAATTAAATATTATTTTAGTTGTACAAGGATCTAAAAATCCATATTTATTATCATATGGTTTTTTAATAAAAAAAATTCATTGGATTAACGGTATATTGAACATTTTAAAATTTAAATGTTTAGTACAAATTCGACATCAACATAAACCAATAATGTGTTGTATAATTTTTAAAAATAAATTTGATTACATTCAAGTATTATTTAATAAACCAGTAGAGTGTGTTACACCTGGACAATCTGCAGTATTTTATCAGCATGATCAATGTATAGGAGGTTCTATTATATATAAAAATATACCGTACTTACCGTAATTAATCATATCTATTTTTTAATATAAAATACTATTTAATTAAATATATAATATAATTAATTATAGATATATTAATTATATATATTTATACTAAATATATGTAAATACAAATACATATAAAATATAAAAATGATAATTATCATATAGGTATACAATATAAAGATGACTTTTTTAAAAAATAAAAATATTTTGATATTTGGAGTTAAAAATCATTTTTCAATTGCATGGGGCATTGCTATGTCTATGTATAAACAAAAAGCTAAATTAGCTTTTGTTTATCATAATGTAAAATCTAAAAAAAATATAATATTATTAGCTGAAAAAGTTCAATCTAATATTGTTTTAGAATGTGATGTTACTTCAGATAATTCGATAATTCAATTATTTAAGAGTTTATCTAAAATATGGAAAAAATTAGACGGAATAGTACATTCAATTGCATATGTAGAAAAATTTCAATTAAATAAAAATTATATCAAAGTAGTTAATCGTAAAAATTTTTTACATGCACATGAAGTTAATTCATTTAGTCTAGTAGCCATAGCACAAGCAGCTAAAAAATTTCTTAATAATAAATCAGCTATTATAACATTATCATATATAGGAGCTGTAAAATACGTTCCTTATTATAATATAATGGGTATTTCAAAAGCATCTTTAGAAGCTAATGTAAGATACTTAGCTGCTTCTATAGGAAAAAATATACGTGTTAATGCAATTTCAGCTGGACCGATTAAAACAACGGCTTCTTATGGAATAAGAAATTTTCATAAAATTATAACTGTCAGTAAAGATAATTCTTTATTACATAAAAATATAACTATTCAAGAAATTGGAGATGTTGCAGCATTTTTATGTTCTGATTTATCTCGCGGTATTACCGGACAAATTATATATGTAGATACTGGTAACAATATTGTTTAATAATACACTGTATATTATTAATTTTTTATTTATTTAATTTTAATAAAATATATTGTCATATGAATATTGATTTAATTCCATTTTTTTAAATAATAATAAAATTATTAGGTTACAATATTATGTTTCAAAATAATCCTATACTAATACAATTAAAAAATAAGTTACAAAAAAAGAAATTTAAAGTAGAAGGAATTGTAAAGAGTACTGCAAAAGGTTTTGGTTTTTTAGAAGTTGATTTTCAAACAACATATTTTATTCCTCCTCAAAATATGAAAAAAGTTATTCATGGAGATAAAATTATAGGATTGATTGAGATAAATAATAACAAAGAAATTATATTTCCTAAAAAATTAATAGAACCGTTTTTAAAGAAATTTATAGGATCAATATATAAAAAAAATAATTGTATTTGCATACAACCAATATATCCGTATGTACGTAATGTATATTTTTATAAATATAAAACTTCTATTATAAGATCTTGGCAAGACGGTGACTGGATAGTAGCAGAATTAACACAACATAGTTTACGCGATAATAACGATTTTAGTGTTGATATACTAGAATTTATTTCTGAAAAAGATAATCCGTTATCACCATGGCATGTAATTTTATCACGATATAATTTAGAAAAAAAATCACCAATGATGAATTTTTTAAATGTATCGCCTGATAATATTTCTAGTGATAATCGTATTGATTTAACGTGTTTGGATTTTATTACAATTGATAATTGCTATACTAAAGATATAGATGATGCTCTTTTCGTAGAAGAAATTGGTACAAATAAATTAGCTCTTACAGTAGCTATTGCAGATCCTACTGAATATATACCAATAAACACTGAAATAGATAATATAGCTAAAAAACGTATTTTTACAAATTATCTACCAGGATTAAATATATCTATGTTACCTAAAAAATTGTCTGAAGATATTTGTTCTTTAAAACCGTATGTAAAAAGACCAGTATTAGCGTGTCGAATAATAATTGACAATGATGGTTCTATTATTATGCAAAAAACAAAATTTTTTTTAGCATGGATTAAATCTCGGGGTAAATTATCATATGATAACGTATCTGATTGGCTAGAACAATTAGGTAATTGGAAACCATATAATAATAATATTGAAAAACAGATACTTTTATTAAAAAAAATATATAAAATTCGAAATTTTTGGAGAAAAAAAAATGCCTTGATATTTAAAGATCGTCCGGAATATCGTTTCCATCTATCTAAAAAATGGGAAATATTAAATATTTCAATAGAAAATAGAAGAATAGCTCATAAAATAATTGAAGAATCTATGATTTCAGCTAATATTTGTGCTGCTGATTTTCTAGACAAAAAATTAGGATTTGGTTTATATCATACCCATATTGGATTTGATTCTTGTAATGCAAAAAATGCTGTTAAATTTTTAAAAAAATATAATATTTTTTATACTTCAGAAGAAATTATGACTTTATCAGGATTTTGTCGATTAAAAAGATCATTAGATAAATTATCTAATGAATATGTGAATTACAGAATACGTAAGTTCCAGTCTTTTGGAGAAATTAGTTTATTTTCTAAACCTCATTTTTCTTTAGGTCTTACTTCTTATGCAACTTGGACATCTCCGATCAGAAAATATAGCGATATGATAAATCATCGATTAATTAAGTCGATAATCAATAAGTGTAGTAACATAACACCTCCTGATAATATTTTGTTATCTCATATTCATGATCGTAAAAGAAAAAATAGAATGGCCGTTAGAGATATAGAAGAATGGTTATATATGAAATTTTTTTGTTCAATAAAAAATGATAATAAACATTATCTAGCAGATATTGTTGATATATCTAGAGGGGGAATACATGCTCGTTTAATAAATACTGGAGCTTTTATATTTATTCCTTCTTCATATATACATAATATTCGTAGTGAAATAATATGTCATCCAGAATATGGAGTAATATACATAAACAATAAAATTCATCATCAAGTGTCAGATAGTATTATTGTACGTTTATTATTTATCAATAATGATACTAAAAAAATTATTGCATCGTTAGTTAACTAGAAATTATTGATATTATCGTAATAATACTAATATAATTTATATTATTAAACAATAGTAATTAATATTACTATATTTTTATAATTATTAAAATAATAAATAATAATATCAAAAATAATATAAAAATTTTTAAATAAAATAATTTAATTATTAAGATTTACCTAACTAATAAATATTATTTTTGTAATAACACAGTATTTATATAAAAATTATTATATAAATTAAATTATGTTTATCACAATATATAGTCAAAATAAATCTATACAGATATAATCAATATATCGTTTATATTTACATTGAAGTATTATCTATAATAAAGTAAATATGAATATTTATGAATATATGTATATATCTTATATTTATAAATTTTATTTATATAATATAGTTTTGTTTTAAATAATTTTAAATTTATTGAATTAATAAAATATTTTTATTAGTAATTTACTATTACTGTGTAGTAGTATTTTATTAAAAATGATTATTATTAATAATATTATTTTAATGAAAAATTATATTGTATAAAAAATAGAACAATAATAAATATTATTAAAAATATTTATTATTTTAAAAAAATTTTTAACAAAAAAATGAACATTTTTATACGATATTTAAAATTATGTAATTGGCTTGATATAGAAGAAAAAATGCATAAATTCACAAAAAATAGAAATCAAGATACTGTTGATGAATTATGGTTTGCAGAACATTATCCTGTTTTTACATATGGTATTTCTGAAAAAAAATATAAAAAACCTTATATTAACGGAATACCAGTATTCCATTCGATTAGAGGAGGAAAAATTACATATCATGGTCCCGGGCAATTAATTATATATTTTTTAATAAATTTACAAAGAAAAAAAATTCAATTTTATAAATTAGTACAAAATATTGAAATAGTAATTGTTAAACTATTAAAAGATTTAAATATACCTTCACATATAAATAAAAAATGGCCCGGAGTATATGTTAAAGAAAAAAAAATTTGTTCATTAGGTTTTCGTATTATAAAAGGATGCTCATTACATGGTTTATCTTTAAACGTAAACATGAATTTAACACCATTTAAATATATCAATCCTTGCGGAAATAAGAATGTTACAATGACACAAATAAAAAATTTTCATCCAAATATTACGATACCAGAAATACAAAATATTTTTATAAAAAATTTTTGTATTTTTTTTAATTATCTAATAATTGAAAATTAATAAATAAAACCTAATTGATTTATTCGTAATGAATAACATAAAAATTTATAGAAGAATTAATATGTTTCGCAAAAATAAAATAAATATTTCTTATAAAGATAAAAAAGATACATATTTGATATCTAATATTTTACCTTCAAATACTACATCATCAATTTTAAAAAAACCAAAATGGTTAAAAGTAAAATTACCCTCTAATACAAATAAAATTAATAACATTAAAAATATATTAAAACACCATAATCTCCATTCTGTATGTGAAGAAGCTCACTGTCCAAATTTATCAGAATGTTTTAATAAAGGAACCGCAACATTTATGATATTAGGATCTATATGTACGCGCAAATGTCCATTTTGTGCTGTACAAAAAGGTAGACCTAAAATTATAGATATTAATGAACCTAAAAAAATATTTAACGTTTCTGTGAAGTTAAATTTAAAATACGTAGTTTTGACATCAGTATCTAGAGATGATTTAAAAGATGGAGGCGCTAATCATTTTTCTAATTGTATACGTGAAATTAGAAAAACAAAAAATATTAAAATAGAAATTTTAGTGCCTGATTTTCGCGGAAAAGAACAAATAGCATTAAATATAATTAATCAATATCCGCCCGATGTTTTCAATCATAATATCGAAAATGTTCCCAGATTATATTCTTCAGTTCGACCAGGAGCAAGTTATATTAATTCTTTAAATTTATTGAATCAATTTAAAAAAATGTGTCCAAAAATACCCACAAAATCAGGGATAATGTTGGGATTAGGTGAAAAAAAACAAGAAGTTATATCTGTATTAAAAGATTTAAAAAAAGTAGGTGTTTCTATTGTTACTATTGGTCAATATATGCAGCCTAGTAAATATCATTTATCTGTTAAAAAATATATTACACCTCAAGAATTTACAAATTTTAAACATGCTGCATTATCTATAGGATTTTCTAAAGTATTTTGCGGTCCTTTAGTTAGATCTTCTTATCATGCAGATAAACAATATGAATCATATAAAATATGATATTTATCGAATATTAATAAATTATTATATATTTATATATATATAAATCATTTATTATTTTTAATATAAATATATTTTTATTAAAAATATATTTGTACTTAATATACATGAAGTATTTTTAAAAATATGTACATGAACACCAAAAAAAAATTAATTTATTTTTTTATTGGTGTTTTTTATAAAAATTTTTCTATTATTTTAATGTATAGTTATCAAGACAAATAGAAATTGATTGGTGTGATGTTATTATTGACCATATAAAATAAATTTTATTATAGATAATAAACATGTTGTTTACTAAAACTTCAGAAAAAAATGCTCTTAATATATTCTTTGATATTATTTTAATTAATGTATTAACTTTATCTGTAACATTTTTTGATATCGAGCATAATGGTACTGGCCAAACAATATTAAAATCTTTTATTTTTGATAATTCAGCTGCTTTTTTGATAGCAACATCTATATCACCTAATTGGTCGACTAATCCTATTTGTTTTGCATGAATACCTAACCATATTCGACCATTTGCAATTTTTTGTATATCTTTATTTGTTTTATGACGTGATTGAGCTACAATATTGATAAATTTTTTATATCCAGAGCAAACATCTAGCATAATTTTTTTTTTATCTTGTAATGTAAGATTATTAAAAATATTAAATGTATGATTTTGTTGTGTACATATCCTACTATTATGTACGCCTATAGACGAAAGTAGTTTTTCTAGTGTAGGTATTACAGAAAAAATACCTATTGATCCCGTAATTGTAGTAGGATGTGCAATGATATAATCACCAGCAGTGGCAATCCAATAACCTCCAGATGCAGCAATATCTCCCATAGAGATTATTAATGGTTTTTTAGTTTTTCGTAATTTAATTAGTTCTTGTCTTATAATTTCTGAATATTCAGTACTACCTCCCGGACTATTGATTCTTAGAATAACTGCTTTTACGGTATCATCGTTTTTAGCGGTATTAATTTCATTTAAAATATACTGAACATCCATAGAATTAGGTTGGTCAGAATTTTGCCCAATCACTCCATTAGCTATAATGATAGAGATTTTATTGGGATTTGATGGTATTTTTTTTTCATGAAGTTGATATTCACTAATATCAATAAAATCATGAGCGTGATTTTCTTGATCGTCATAAAATTTATGGTTTATACAATTGGTAAAGTTTTTATTTTTAACAACATGATCTATTAAATGGTAATGTAATGCGTATTTTACGAAATTATTATTATTTTTTTTTAAATATTTAATGATTTTATCGGGATAAGGACAAATTTCTTTTATAGGCACATGTCTATTGCGAGCTATAACTTCCAAAAATTTTTTCCATTTAAACCGGACGATAGATTTATCTATTATTTTATTCTCTTTTGATGGAGAATTTCTTAAAAAAGGATCTACTGCTCCTTTATATTTTCCTACTTTAAAAATATGCATATGTATTTTAAAAATATCAAAAAATTTTTTAAAAAACATTTTATCATTGGAAATACCGTTTAGATTAATACATCCGTGTGGCGATAAAAAAATTTTGTCAGCAAAACTTGCTAAATAGTATTCACTTTGTGAATAACTACTACCCATGGCAATAATTGGTTTGCTAGATTTTTTAAATTCTTGTAATTTTTTTCCAAAATACTCTAGAATTACTTGATTACTATTAAAAGTATTGTTTACTTTTAATATTATGCCTAATATTTTAGGATCTTTTTCTGCTTGTTTAATTTTTTTAGTAATTTCAAAAATAGAATTATTTTTTTTATTTTTAACAAAATTATTTAAAAAATCTGGACATATATTATTTTGTGATTTATTTAGTATAGGCAACTCTTCCATAGAATCTTGCGGACTTATAACCAATATTTTATCTGGTATCTCTTTAGTTTCAGGAATATTGTTTTTTTTTACACTACATATTGTCCAAATAACAACAATGATTATTAGTAATAAAATTGCATTAAGTATTAAATCTTTAATTATATTTAATAATTTATATGCATATTTTAGCATTTTTATTATTAATATAAATAGTGTACTCATATGAATAATTAACCTCTTTAATTATTAAATATCTTTAAAAAATTAAATAATATAATAAATATTATAAAAAATAAATTTTATATAATTTATATATAAAACTAATGCTTAAAATATAAAACTTGTATAGTTTGTATATATTAAATACATTGATATTATTAATATTTTAAAAAACATTTAAATTTATTTATTATTGTTTCTTTTACAATTTATAATAAATATTATGAAATTGTTTGTTTATATTTATGAGATCTATTCATAT
This sequence comes from Buchnera aphidicola (Cinara kochiana kochiana), assembly GCF_900698905.1. Taxonomy (NCBI): domain Bacteria; kingdom Pseudomonadati; phylum Pseudomonadota; class Gammaproteobacteria; order Enterobacterales; family Erwiniaceae; genus Buchnera; species Buchnera aphidicola. Next base: position 208,415 of record NZ_LR217707.1, read on the forward strand.
TTTTATTAAGTTTTTGTAAACATTTATCAATTGTTTTTTGAAAATTTTTTATAAATATTATTTTTGATAATATATTTTTAATTTATATTATATTATGTATATTAATATAATAATGAAATTGTGATATATATATAAAAACTATATAGAAATATTAAATAGTCGAAAATACTCTTGGTTTTCCGTAATCATCTATAGCTACATAGGTAAAAAAAGCTGTATTAGTACAATATGTTAATCCGTAAGAATGCGTGGTTATTTTTTTTATCCATATTTCAATGTAAATTTTTATAGCAGTATTTTTGATATTTACGCAATTAGCATAACAACTTACTAAATCACCAGCAAATATTGGTTTTATAAAATTTATATCCTTAATATAAGATGTAGATATTTTTCCTTGTGAAATTTTTTTAGCTAATATACCACCACCCAGATCCATTTGTGACATAATCCATCCGCCAAAAATATTTCCGTTTACATTATTATGAGATGGCATAGCAAGCGTTCTTAACATTAAATTTTTATCACAAACAACATTAGAATCTTTACGATTAGGCATTTTATTCACTAATTAGTTAGAATTGAACAAAATTTTTTATAAAAATTATACATAATAACTATTTTAATTGTTAAATTTATAAATTTTATATAAAAAATAATAAATGTTTATTTTTAATACTAATTTTTATTTTATTCTTTAATATAAAAGATTATATAATTTTCATATTTTATTTCAATCTAATAATTAAAATATTTTTAATTATTAGAAATACATATAGTATACTTCATTAATATTAATCATATTAAATAGTATCCTTTGTTTTACAAAAAATATAAAATCTAAATAAGTAGATAATTATATAAGAAAAATATATATTTATAAAAATATTTAAAATAAAAATATTAATATGTATGGCAGATATATTAAATAAATTTAATAAGATAAAAATTAAATATTTAAATATTAATGACATAAAAATAATTGGTATCATTAAATGTGTATTATGTATTACACATCTTGAACTAATTTTTAATGTATAAAAAATACTTTTTTTTTCTATTATATAAAAAATTATAGATGTAAGTAAAAAAATAGAGAATATTATTTTTATAATTATAAAAAAATTAAATTTTAGTGTTATTAACGAATATTGTAGATAAATTGTTAAGATAAATAAAAAAAAATATTTAAATATTTTTTTTTGTATATAAGTAAATTTTTTTATTAAGGGTAGAGAAATAAATGGAATTAACCATATCACCGATGTAATTAATAAAAATTGACTAACAGTAACACTTATTAATTTAATACATTCTATATAAAAAATAATATTTTTTTGATTTATACTCATATTATTAATTATGTTAAATAAAGATAATTTTTTAGAGTAATCTAAATTATATAAAATAGAAAATTCATTTATATTAACGCTACATATATATTCTATAAATAGATTAGTAAACGCGCTTATAGTAGAAAATATAAATATTTTTATTTTATTGTTATAAAAAAATCGATTTACATCAATCATTATAATATACATATTCGACAAAATATATTCTTCCTCCTAATACTTAAAATAAAATTTTATATCAAATAATATATTTATATATTTTCATTAGATCATATGTTTATATTTAAATATATATATTAAATTTTTAAACGCAAATATTTTTTGTTTCATTTTTAAATTTTTTTATTACTTTTTTTATTTTTATAAACATTTTAGTATTATTTTGAATATTTTTTTCTATTATATGTACAATACGCGAACCGCAAATAATACCTTGAATACCATTTTTTAAAATTTCTTTAATTTGATAAGATTTATAGATTCCAAATCCTTGTATAATAGGAGATGATTTATATTTTTTTAATTTTTGAATTGTTTTGAATAATAATTTTTGAGAATATAGTGGCTGTATTCCAGTAACGCCGGGTCTAGAGACTAAATATGTATATTCTTTATTTACTTTGATAATTTTTTTAACCAAGCTAGTTTTAGCATCTGGAGGACAAATAAAAATCGATGAAATCTGATATTTATCAGCTACTTTTTTAAAAAAATTAGATTCTTCTATCGGTAAATCTGCAATTAAAATAGAATCGATACCTATCGAACTGCAATATGAATAAAAAATTGATATTTTTTTATGATAAACAAGATTAGCATAAGTTAATATTCCTATTGGAATATTAGTATATTTATTTCTAATATTTTCAATAATATTGAAACATTTTTTAATAGATACTTTATTATAAAGAGCTCTTAAGTGCGCTTTCTGTATAGTGAGTCCATCAGCAATAGGGTCTGAAAATGGCATTCCTAATTCTAGTGCATCAGCGCCATTTTTAACTAATATGTCAATAATTTTTATTGATATATCTATAGATGGATCTCCTAATACTACAAATGGAATAAAACAACATTCTTTTTTAGAAGATAATTTTTTAAACAACAATTTATATCGTGAGCTCATAATTTTACTTTAAATTAATTAATTAATTTTATCATGGATGGTAGCAAGATCTTTATCGCCTCGTCCTGATAGGTTTACAATAATAGTTTGATCCCGATTTGGATTTTTGTGCATTATTTTTAATGCGTATGCAATAGCATGTGAAGATTCTAAAGCTGGAATTATTCCTTCTAACCTAGATAACTGTAAAAAAGCATAAATTGCTTCTTCATCTGTAATAGTTGAATAATGAACTCTATTAATAGATTTTAACCAAGCATGTTCCGGACCTACTGATGGAAAGTCTAAACCCGCTGAAATAGACCATGATTTTTTAATTTGTCCATCATAATTTTGCATTAAGTATGATTTCATGCCAAAATAAATTCCTGGTTTTCCTACATTTAAAGCAGCACCATGTTTATTAGTATTTAACCCTAACCCTGCTGGCTCTACTCCAATCAATTTGACCGAATTATGCTGTATAAAAGAAGAAAAAATTCCTATGGCATTTGATCCTCCACCTATACACGCAATAACGTAATTTGGTAATTTTTTATTTACTAATAAAATCTGTTTTTTAGCTTCTTTTCCAATTATTTTTTGATATTCTTTTACAATAGTAGGGTATGGATGGGGACCGGCTACTGTACCGATCATATAATGAGAGTTATAGTAACTATTAGACCAATCTCTCATAGCAGCGTTACAAGCATCTTTAAGAGTTCCGGATCCAGATGATATCGAGATAACTTCTGCACCTAATAATTTCATTCTTAACACATTTTGAGATTGTCGCAGAACATCTGTTTTTCCCATATATATACGACATTTTAAATTTAATAAAGCACAAGCTATAGCAGATGCAACGCCATGTTGCCCGGCTCCAGTTTCTGCAATAATATGTGTTTTTTTCATTTTTTTTGCTAATAAAGCTTGTCCTAAAACTTGATTTGTTTTATGAGCTCCTCCATGTAATAAATCTTCTCGTTTTAAATAAATTTTAGTTTTTGTATTTTTTGTAATATTTTTACATAATGTTAATGGAGTAGGTCTACCAGCATAGGAGCATAATAAGTACTTTAATTTTTTTTTAAATTTTTTATCATGTTGTGTTTGTACAAATATCTTTTCTAATTCATGTAAAGCCGGCATTAAAATTTGGGGAACAAACATACCGCCAAATTTTCCAAAATAAGGATTTAATATAGTCATATTATTAATTTTTATAATTTAGTTAAATAAATGGTTATTTTTTAGAACATAATCGTAATATTTTAAATGCTGACTTAATTTTATTTGGATCTTTTATACCCGGAGATGCTTCTAAACCTGAATTTAAATCTAATCCGCAAAATCCTAATTTAGATGCTGTAAAAATATTTTTTAAATTTAAACCACCAGCTAACATCATATTAGATACATCAAAATTATTTATTAAATTCCAGTTAAAAGTTTTTCCAGTACCTCCGTTTTTATTATCTAGCACATAACGATTGATATTTATATTTTTGTGAATTATTGTATTTTTATTCATTGATATAACTTTCCAAATACGTACATGATGAGGTAATAAATTTTTTAAAATTTTAATAAATTCTTCATTTTCTTGACCATGTAACTGTACTGCATATAAATCAAGCTCGCATACTTTTTTTAAAATATATTGAGGTTGTTCGTTACTAAATATACCTACATATTTTAGTAAAGTATTTTGTATGATTTTTTTGCTTTGTTGAGTATCAATATATCGTGGAGACTGAGGAATAAAAATTAATCCTCCATAGATACAACCTATTTTTGATGCTAATTTTGTAATAATGTCTTGTTTTAAACCGCAAATTTTGTTTTTACCATAGATTATTTTACGTGTAGCAAATTCTAAATTATTAGAACGCATTAAATGTGTTCCAATTAAAAAACCATCTACAATATTGCTTAATAAACGAACATTTTTATAACTATTTATACCTGATTCACAAATAACAATTTTATTTTTAGGAATTAATGGTGCTAATTGTTGTGTATTACTGATATTTACAGATAAATTTGTTAAATTTCTATTATTTATTCCTATTACTGATGCCTTTAAAAATAATGCACGTTGTAATTCTTCATAAGTATGTACTTCTGTTAAAACTCCTAAATTCATACTATTTGCAATCTTAGATAAGTTTATATAAGTATTATCATCTAAAATAGATAACATCAGCAAAATTGCATTTGCTTGATGATAACGTGCGTAATATACTTGATAAGGATCAATAAAAAAATCTTTACATAATAGAAGTTTATCTGTTTTAGCACGTGCTTTTAACAAATATTTAAAATTACCTTGAAAAAATTTCTCTTCGGTAATTATAGAAATAATATCAGCATATTTATTATAAACTTTAATTATTTTTGAAATATTAAATTTAGTGTTAATAACACCGTTTAATGGTGATGATTTTTTACATTCTAATATAAATGATGGATGATTTTTTTTAAAACTATTTTCAAAAGAAAATTTTGATGTTTCAATTTTTCCATAAAAAGAATTTAAAGGTATTTTTTTTTTTTTATATTGGATCCATTGATATGTACTGTTTAATATTTTTGAAATTATATTTTTTTTCATAATATTATTTAATTAAATAATTTGCATAATTTAGATAGTTTAAGAACAAATTTATATACTTGACCAGTATTAATAAAATTTAAAATATCTGATGTATTTTTACGTATATCATTATTACCCAATACTTTCATTAATAATGAAACATTCATGGCAATTGTTTGTGTATATACCGGTTCTCCTTTTCCTTTAAACAATTTTATAGTTTCTAAATAATTTTCTAATTTACTTTTTTTTATAATATAGTTTTTATGATATTTTTTTAAACCAAAATCTTCGGGAGATAACTCATATTCTTTTATTTGTTTATTATTCAATTCCACAATAGTTGTATTGGAATGTAAAGTAGCTTCATCTATACCGCTGCTATGAACGATAATAGCTCGCTTATACAGTAAGTATGATAATATTCTTGCATATGTTAACATTAATTGAGGTTTATATACTCCAATTAATGCATAAGTAGGTTGGGCAGGGTTTAATAGCGGGCCTAGTATATTAAAAATTGTTTTTGTTTGTAATAAACTACGAATTTTAGATATTTTTTTAAAATCACTTAAATAATTATTAGCTAGTAAGAAACAAATATTCATTTTATCTAAACATTGTTTAGATTGTTTAGGAGTAATATTGGTATTTATATTTAATTGTTGCAATAAATTCGCAGATCCGAGTTGACTAGACGAACCTATATTACATATTTTTGCAATTTTAATACCATAACACGCAGAAACAATAGCACTAACAGTTGATATATTAAAACTATTTTGTTGATCGCCGCCTGTTCCTACAATATCAGATATATAGCCATGAGATTTAGGAAATAATGGCATTTGTTGTATTAAAAATTTTCTTGCACCAATAATTTCTTCATATGTTTCTGTTCGAGAGGATAATATTGCTAATACAGCTGCAATTTGCATATTATTTATCTTTTTTTTAAATATGCTTTCAAATAATGTATAACTTTCTAATTCATTTAAATATTTTCCATTATATATTTTTTTTAAAATTTTTTTCATATTTTTATGTAAATTTATTAAATAATAATTTTTTTAAACTACAAGATATGGTTTGTGTAAAATTTTTTTTGGATTAAAAAAATACAAAAAATCTTATTTGATTATAAATAAATTACTATTTTATTATTATAATTAATTAATTTATTTTTTAATATTATTTTATTAAAAAATATTTAATTTTATTAAAAAATAATATTTTTATGATTTTTACTTATTATAATGTATTAATTTATATTATATATATATAATATATTGATATGTACAATTATATATTAAAAATAATTTAATTATATTAAACTTTAGTATTAATTTATATGAATAATGTATATATAATATGATGCAATCAATAAAATTAATTAATTATATATTAATAAATTTTAATAATTTTAATGAAATTATAATAGCATTTTTTTAAATAAAAAAAAATATTTTAAAAAAATAAATATTTGAGAGATTAAATATCTTTATAAAATAATTTGTGTATGAAAATATAATATACTTTAATAAATATTCAAATATATTCTCACAGTAATATTACATATTACATATATATTTATATAGATAGGAAATATTTTATGAAAGAAAGAATTCAAAAAATATTATCTAGTTATGGTTTTGGTTCACGTCGTAATATTGAAAAAAAAATATGTAGAGGATTAATTAAAATAAACGGAAAATCTGTTTCTTTAGGTCAAAGTTTTGTAAAAAATAATATCCAATATATTTCATTAAACAACAAAAAATTTTTCTTAAAAAAAGATACAACAAAAATTGTTATTTATAACAAACCTATTGGTGAAATATGTACAAAAAAAGATACAAGCAATAGAATTACTGTATTTAACAAATTACCTAAATTATATAACTCTAGTTGGATTAGTATAGGTAGGTTAGATATTAATACATCAGGTTTGCTATTATTTACAAATTATGGAGAATTAGCATATAGATTAATGCATCCTCGTTATATGATTAAACGAGAGTATTTAGTAAGAGTGTATGGAAAAATATCAAATAAAAAAATTTTAATTTTAAAAAATGGAATTAAAATAGGTAATTCTATTTCTAAATTTTTAGATATTGTTTGTCAAAATAATAAAAATAAAAATCAATGGTTTAAAGTTTCATTACTACAGGGCAAAAAAAATGAAGTACGTTTATTATGGAATTCTGTAGGCATACAAGTTAATCGATTAATTCGTATTAGTTATGGTGTTATTAAATTACCTAAAAATTTAAAAACTGGAAACTTCATAGCATTAAATTCTATTAATATAAACAATATTTTCAATTCAGTTAACTTGAAAAGTATCTAATATATAGATATTATCAATAAAAATATTGATAACTGTAGATTAATAATTTTTATTGATATCTATTTATGTTTATACAAAATACATCTTTAATTAATATATTTAATATTTATATTAATAACGTCATCATAAAAATAATGACAATAATGTTTATTATTAAATATAATTAATAAATTTTATATATAAATTTTTTTTAAATTATTTTTTGGTTTAAAATACGTGTTTTTTTTAAAATAAATTTTAATATATTAGCTTGTCCAACTAATAACATATTATTTTTAATATAATTATGTCCGCCTAAAAAATCTGTTATTAATGCGCCGGATTCTCGGATTTGTAATTCTCCAAAAGCAATACGCACAAATTTTTCATTAAATCCAATATATGCATTTATTTTTCCAGAAGATAAATATGCTAAATCTAAAATTGAGCATCCTGTTTGTCGTAAAGATATTTTCTCTTGTAGTAATTGTTGTGTTAATGATGTATATAGATAAGTGTTTTTTATATTTTTTTTTTTAAAATAAATAGCTATAATTTTATTTTGAACGTGATCTTTATATTCACAACATCTAGCACGAAAACCATTTAATTGAGCGCCTTGACCGTTAATAGCTGTGAATAAATCATTTTTAATAGGATCATATATTACTGATATACATATTCTATTTTTTTCTTTTATAAGTATAGATAAACAAAAATGTGGAATTTTTTTAATAAAGTTGATTGTTCCATTTAACGGATTCACTAACCATTGATAATTATCATCAATAATTTTTTTTTTAGAACATGTATTGATAATAGAATGTTTGGGATATGATTGATGTATAATAGAAGAAATTGATAAAAATACTTTTTCTCTTATTTTATATATACAATGTAAAAATTTGGATTTTTCTGTAACACATTCTATATTTTTCGAATCATAATATTGTGAAATAATTTTCCCGCCTACTCGAATAGCTCTAATAGCTATATTTAGTATAGGATTCATATAATAATTTTCCCGTATTTTAACATAAATTTAAATATTATTAAAAATAGATTAATTTTTATAATAAAAATTAATCTATTTTTAATAAATTATTTATTATATACTTATTTTTAATAAATTTAAAAAATTTATTTATATTTTAATATTTAAATAATATTAACTGATATATATTAGGAAATAATGATGTTAAAAAAAAATAAAAAAAAAATAAATTTATTAGATTTAAATTTAAAAAAAATGATAGATTTTTTCTTACAGTTAGGAGAAAAAAAATTTAGAGCAATACAAATGATGGAATGGATTTATAAAAAATATTGTATAAATTTTAATAAAATGCATAATTTAAGTAATATTTTAAAACATAAATTAAAAAATGTATCCGTAATTCAGTTACCGCAATGTTCAGAAGAAAAAAAATCAAATGACGGAACAATAAAATGGAAATTTTTATTTAATACTGAATTTGTTGAAACTGTATATATTCCAGAAAAAAATCGTGCTACTTTATGTATTTCATCACAAGCAGGTTGTGCGTTAAAATGTAATTTTTGCGCTACAGGTAAATTAGGATATACTCGTAATTTATTAGTTTCGGAGATTATTGGTCAAATATGGTTTGTTATAAATAAAATACATCAATTTAAATTAAAAAATTATATATTACACCCTATAACAAATATTGTAATGATGGGTATGGGAGAACCTTTATTAAATTTACGTAATATAATTCCTGTTATAGATATTATTATAGATAAAAATGGTTTTAATTTTTCTAAAAATAAGGTAACTCTATCTACAGCTGGTATTGTTCCCGCAATAAATAAAATTGCAGGCAAAATAGATATTTCATTAGCTATTTCCCTGCATGCACCTAATGATAATATTCGTGACATGATTATGCCAATTAATAAAGTTTACAATATAAACATGTTATTATTATCAATTAAAAATTATCTAAGTAAATCTACCGCAAATCGTGGTATAGTAACCATTGAATATATTATGTTATTGAATATTAATGATAGCATATCTCATGCTAAAGAATTATCAGTTTTATTAAAAAATATACCATGTAAAATTAATTTAATTCCGTGGAATCCTATAAAAAATTCTTTTTATCAATGCAGTAGTTACGAAAAAATTATTATTTTTTCAAATTACTTAAAAAATAAAGGTTTTATTGTTACAATTAGAAAGAACAGAGGTTCTGATATTGATGCTGCTTGTGGGCAACTAATTGGAAAAAATATTTCCCAAGTAAATATATAATAATCAATGTTTTATTTTTGTTAGTTTTTTTAAAATATTAATATTTTTGATGTATAGAAATTTAATTAAATTAATAATTTTAATATAGGAATGTTAATTTTTTATGAGTATAAAATATCAATCAATTAGAGGTATGCACGATCTTCTTCCTTGTGATACTTATTATTTAAATACAATTGAAAAAAAAATTAAAAATATATTATATAGTCATGCTTATTTTGAAATTCGTTTTCCAATTGTTGAAAAAACACAATTATTTGAAAAAGCCATTGGCAATAATACCGATATTATTCACAAAGAAATGTATAATTTTTGGGATAAAAAACAAAATAAAATTTCTTTAAGGCCAGAAGGAACAGTGAGTTGTATTCGTGCATGTATACAAAATAATATATTTTATGATTCTCAAATTCAAAAATTATGGTACCACGGTCCCATGTTTCGTTACGAAAGACCACAAAAAGGACGTTTTAGACAATTTTATCAATTAGGAGTAGAATTTTTTGGTTTAAAAAATTATATTACTGATTATGAAGTTATTATGTTAACTACTGAAATTTGGAAAAAATTAAATTTATTACAATATTTAAAATTAGAAATAAATTCAATTGGCCAAATACCAGATAGAAAAATTTTTGCATCAGAGTTAATAAATTTTTTTAAACAACATATTTCTCAATTAACTCAACATGAAAAAAAATTACTATCTACTAATCCTATTCGTATTTTAGATAGTAAAAATATTTATATACAAAAATTACTAAAATTTGCGCCGATATTAAATAACTATTTAAATATAAATTCATATATGCGTTTTAAAAAACTGTGTAAGCTATTAAGTCAATCAAAAATAAATTATAAAATAAATAATCGATTAGTTAGAGGATTAGATTATTATAACGATACTGTTTTTGAATGGACTTCAAAATATTTAGGATCACAACATACTATTTGTGCTGGTGGTCGTTATGATAATTTAGTAGAATATTTAGGCGGTAAAAAAAACGCAGCTATTGGTTTTGCAATTGGTATGGATAGATTATTCATCCTAAAAAAATTATTTAACCCTAATTATTTTAAAAATTTTTTTATAGATATAAATATTATTTTTTTACAATCTATTTATTCAGTATTTGCAATATATCTATCTAATAGATTACGTTTAATATGGCCGAAATTTAGAATAAATACTTCTTTAAAAATACTAAAAAATAATAATTATAAAAATATATCAAAAAAAATAAAATCAAATTTTTTATTAATTTTAGAACCTAATATGCTAAATATGAATAAAATTTTAATTAAAAATGTATTCAAAAAAACAAAAAAAATTATTTCAATTAATCGTATTTTTAAACGTCCATGCGTTTTTATTAATTAACTATTACAATATGAAAATAAATATCATTTATTTAAAATAATTTTAATTAATGAAATATTTATAAAATTTTTTAAAAAATAAAACGAATATTTTAATATAAGTACAATATAATCATGATAAATAAAACACTAAAAAAAACAGATTTAAAAATCTGGAATCTAATTAACAAAGAAAAAATTAGACAAGAATCATATATTAATTTAATTGCATCTGAAAATTATGCAAGTTCTTCTATACTAGAAGCGCAAGGTTCTTGTTTAACTAACAAATATGCAGAAGGATATATCGGAAATCGTTTTTATAATGGATGTAAAATTATTGATCATATTGAATCTATTGCCATTCGTAGAGCAAAAAAATTATTTAATGTTGATTATGCTAATGTTCAACCTCATTCAGGTTCACAAGCTAATTTTGCAATATTTCAGGCTTTGCTAAAACCACAGGATGTTATATTAGGGATGAATTTAAATCATGGCGGACATTTAACTCATGGATCAACTGTCAATTTTTCAGGAAAAATATATAAATCTTACACATATGGTGTTAATAAAAAAGGTGATATAGATTATGAAGAATTTAAGCATTTATGTATTTTGCATCATCCTAAATTAATTATTGGTGGGTTTTCAGCATATTCAGGAATATGTGATTGGAAATATATGCGTAAAATTGCTGATAAAATTAATGCATATTTTTTAGTAGATATTTCACATGTTGCAGGTTTAATTATAGCTGGATTATATCCAAATCCATTAAATTATGCTCACGTAGTTAGCACTACAACACATAAAACTTTAGGCGGACCAAGAGGAGGTTTGATTATATCTAAAAATGGAAATAAACAATTATATTCAAAATTAGATGCGTCTGTGTTTCCCGGTACTCAAGGCGGGCCTTTAATGCATGTCATTGCAGCTAAAGCAGTTGCTTTTAAAGAAGCTTTGAATAAAAAATTTTCATTATTACAAAAAAATATTTTATTTTTTTCTAAAAAAATGGTTAAAGTATTTTTAAAAAGAAAATTTACAGTTATATTAAAAAAAACAGAAAATCATTTGTTTTTAATAGATGTATCAAAACAGGGATTAACGGGAAAAGAAGCCAGTAATATTCTTTCTCATGCAGGAATTATTGTCAACAAAAATACTATTCCTAATGATTGTAAAAATCCGTTTATTACGTCAGGAATTCGTATCGGTACTCCGGCAATAGTTAAGCGTAATATTAAAATTAATGATGTTATTAAGATAACTAATTGGATATGTGATATTTTAAGCAATCCTTATGATTTATTACAAATAAAAAGTATTAGAAAAAAAATAAAAATAATATGTAAAAATTATCCAATATATAAGATATAAAATTTTTTTTTATTTAAAAAATTTAATTTAAATAAAAATTATTATAATTTATAAAATCTAGACAATAGATATAATTAAAAATTATTTTCTTATTTAAAAAAATATATAAATATTTTATGTTACATAATATATGTAACATAAATTTTTATTTATATATTCTTAACATATTATAATCTATATAACATTATTTATCATTCAATTAATACCCATAAAGGATTATTTCCTATAGATATTTCTTTTTTTACTGCCAAATAACCAGTATGATTATTAATACGATATATCATCATAGAATTTGAAATTTCTCCTACTACTATTAATATTTTTCCATCCTTACTGATGCAAAATGATCGAGGCTGTAATATAGTTTTATAAGTATATTTATGTAATAAAATACCTGTAGTATCATTAATACTAAAAAACGAAATAATACTATGAAATCGATCACAAGCATATAAATATTTTTTACTAGGGTGTATGTGGATATCTGAAGCCCAAAAATGATGTGTTTGAGCGTCTGATATTAATGAAATTGATTGTATCAATATTAATGTAATCAATTGATTATCAATTTTCCAAACATCAATTGTTCCATTTAATTCATTTATAGAATACACAAAAGGATTTAAAGGATGAAATACCATATGTCTCGGACCACTTTTTTGTACAGTATATACAATATTTTTTAATACTATAGTAATTTTAGTATTTTTTTTAAAAAAGATACTATAAATATATATTTTGTTTTCTTTAAGAGCAGATACAAATATTAAGTTATATTTATAATGTATTTTAATACAATGACATCCTTGAATATTTTTCACAATACAACTAATATTATTAATTAATCCAATTGAATTTAATGAAAATGTTTTAAATCTATTACCGTGATATGATGCCATTAATAAAACTGTTTTATTTTTATTTAAAGAAATATAATTAGGTGTATGAGATAATTTAATTTCATGAATTTTTTTAAATTGATTGTTTAAATATTTTTTATATGTAACAATTTTATTATTAATTGTTTCTCCAACATATAATAATTTGTCTTTTTGATTATATTTTAAAGGTTGAGGGTATCCGGTTGTATAAAAAATAGATTTTTTTAATAAAATATAATTTTCTGTTAAAGTCCAGTGTTCAATATGCTTATTAAGCGAACAAGAAATAAAAATATTTTTTTTCATATATTTTCCAACAAAAGATATGTCAATAAAATTATTTATTTTCAATAATATATAAAATATTATATAAACATTTGATAGTAATTATTAATAATTTGTAAAATATTTATTATTACAATTAAGTTTTAATAACAGATTATATTTGATCTCTGTTTTTAGAGTTAATGTATTTAAAAATAATATTTTACAAGATATCATTATTATATAAGTATTTAAAATACTACACAGTTAATTATTTGTTAATATTTATATATAAAATACTAGATATCATCAAATAAAATTAATACACTTAATAAGATTTAAGGATATCATATAAGAATTTTTTAACCCATAATAAACTCTTTTGATCATCATTAAATGATTTACTATAAGATAATTTATCTGTTGATAATTTCCAGTATTGTGGATTTTTTATTATTTTTTCGTATAACCAATTAATATTTAGAATATTCTTTTTATAAAAAAATATATATATTTTTGTAAAAGAAAATTGAATTTTTTTTATTCCTATTTTGGAAGACATAATTTTTATTATAGTTAATAAAAATAAATTTTCTGCATATTTCGGTAATTTTCCAAATAAATGGTATATTTTATTTTTAACAGCTTTTAATTTTTTATTATTGTTAATACGCGATATTTTTTTATAAAACATTAATCGAATATTAATATCATTAATATAACTTTCAGGTAAAATTGCTGATACATGTAGTTGAATATCTACATGCATATTATTTAAATGTAGTTCACTAAGTGCAGTTGTGTCTTTATTTTTTGTAATTGTGTTAATGGCATTATTTAAAAATTTTTTATATAATTCAATACCGATAGTGTTAATATGTCCGCTCTGATTTTTTCCTAATAATTCTCCGACCCCTCTAATTTCTGAATCATATGTAGACAATATAAAACCAGCACCTAAACTTGTAAAAGATTTAATTAAATTTAATCTTTTTTCTGCTTTTTTATTAATTTTTATACGATTTGATATAAAAAAAAACGCATAAGCTTGTCTTGTGGAACGACCAATACGACCCCTTAACTGATGTAATTGCGATAAACCAAATTGATCTGCATGTTCTATAATCATCGTATTAACATTACTAATGTGAATTCCAGTGTCTATGATAGTAGTACTTAGTAATATATCAAAAGATTTTTTCAAAAAATCACACATAATGTTATATAAATCTTTACGATGCATTTTTCCATGACTAATTTGAATACGTGCTTCCGGTATTAATTTAGATAAATATTTTTTTTTATATTCAATATTTTTGATTTTATTATATATATAATATATTTGTCCGCCTCGTTTTAATTCTTTAAGAACTGCTTTTCTTACAGTTTTTGAATTAAATTTTTGAACAAAAGTTTTTATAGTTAAGCGTTTTTTAGGAGGTGTTGATATAATAGACAAATCTCTAATTCCTAAAGAAGACATATGAAGAGTTCTAGGAATTGGAGTAGCTGTTAATGTTAATACATCTATATTTATATATAATCTTTTTATTATTTCTTTATGATGTACACCAAACCGGTGTTCTTCGTCTATAATAAGTAATCCTAAATTTTTCCATATTAAATTTTTTGATAAAATTTTATGAGTGCCTATTAAAATATTTATTTGTCCATTTTTTATTTTATATTTAATTAATAATTCTTTTTTAGTAGAAGTAAAACGCGAATATGTATTAATATTATACGAATATTTAGAAAATCTATTTTTAAATGTTTTATAATGTTGTTGAGCTAATAATGTAGTTGGTACTAATAAAGCAACTTGTTTGTGATTATCTAAAGCTATAAAAGCAGCTCGCATTGCTATTTCAGTTTTTCCAAAACCTACATCTCCACACAATAATCTATCCATAGGAACAGGTTTCATCATATCACTAATAATTTCTTGAACAGATTTTTTTTGATCATCTGTAATTAAATAAGAACATTGATTACAAAAATTTTCATATTGAAGAATATTTTTTTTAAAAGAAAACCCCTTTCTTAAAATACGATGAGATCTATTATCAATTAATTGAACAGCTACATCATAAATTTTTTTTTTTGTTTTATTACGTTCTAATAACCATTTCTTACTACTCAATGTATGTAGTGGTACTTCTGAAGATGTAATAGGATTATAGGAATAAATTAAATCAATAGATGTAACAGGAACATATAATTTTGCTTGATCAGCATACATTAATATACAATATTCCGCTATTACACCGTTAGTATTTAAAGTACATAATCCAATATATCTACCAATACCGTATTTAACATGTACTACTAATTGATTTTTATGAAATATTTTTGTTGTTGAAGTTAATTCAGAAAAATTATTTTTTTTATCTTTTATTGCTGTAAAATGTTTCATTTAATAAATATATTCCAATTTTATATAAATAAAAAATAATAATATTATTATTATTATGCAACATATATATATATTATAATTATTAATAAATTTAATTTAATTAAATGTAAATAAAATTAAATTAAAAAATATAATTTTACATTTAAATATAATGCTATTAATATAATTATAGGTATTAAAAAGTATAAAATAAGATTAATTAATTAATTCTGATAAATTTTTAGTATATAAAAATATTTATTGAAAATAAAGTTTATATAAAAATATTAAACATTCATTTAAATTATTAAGTATAATATTACATATAAATGAATAATAAAATATCTCAATGTTGATATATTAAGGTATAAATGCTACTATTTAATATAATATATATACTATATTGAAAATAATTTATAAAACTTATAAAATACATAGTTAAAAATAAATATTTTTTTAAAAAATATAATTTTTAAATTGTATAGAAATATGCTTTATATAATTATTCAAAAATAAATATATTATTTTAATAAAAAAAAACAAAAAAATAGTTTTATCAAAAATATATACTTAAATTTATTGGTAATCATTTTATATGAAAATTAAAGTTGCTATAAACGGATTTGGTCGTATTGGACGAATGATATTTAGAATTGCTCAAACAAGACCAAATATAGAAATAATTGCAATTAATGATTTATTAGATTCAAAATACATTGCGTATATGTTGAAATATGACTCAACTCATGGTTTATTTAACGGATCTATTAAAAACAAAAAAAATTATTTACTCGTAAACAATAAAAAAATCAATATTTTTTCTGAAAAAGATCCCAAAAAAATTAATTGGAAAGATCTTGATATTGATATAGTGATTGAATCAACTGGAATATTTTTAACTACTCAATCTGCTTCTCAACACATAATCGCTGGAGCTAAAAAAGTTGTATTAACCGGACCATCACAAGATGATACACCTATGTTTGTTAAAGGAGTCAATTTTAGCCAATATAATGGCCAAAAAATTGTTTCTAATGCATCTTGCACAACTAACTGTCTAGCTCCTTTAGCCAAAATAGTAAATGATGAATTTGGAATTATTGAAGGATTAATGACTACAGTTCATGCAATTACAGCTACTCAAAAAACCGTAGACGGAGTTTCTTTAAAAGATTGGAGAGGCGGTAGAGGTGCTTTACAAAATATAATACCTGCATCTACCGGAGCTGCTCGAGCAGTCGGTAAAATTCTCCCTGAATTAAACAAAAAAATTACCGGAATTGCGTTTAGAGTACCTGTTGCAAATGTATCAGTAGTAGATTTTACCGTTAAATTAAAAAAAGAAGTAAATTATACAGATATATGTTCTGCAATTAAAATAGCATCTAATACATATATGAAAGATATTGTAGGATATTCTGATGAAGAAGTAGTGTCTAGTGATTTTAATGGGTCACACTTAACATCGATATTTGATGAAAAAGCTGGTTTAGCATTAAATAAAAATTTTGTTAAATTAATATCATGGTATGATAATGAAGTTGGTTATTCTACAAAAGTATTAGATTTAGCTGAATGGATTGCGTCTAGATAGTTTTATTTATTTATATATACATTGCATATTTAAAATTTTAAATATATTCTGACAGTATTCAATAATATTTATTTTGATACTGTCAAATATTTATTTTTTCAATTTATTAATAATTATTAATAAATAATTACTTAACATATATTAATTTAATTAATTTAATTTATTGTTAGAATGTAAAATATTAATTTCTGAATTTACTAATTTTAACCATCTTTTAATGCGTTGATTACTTAAATGAGATTGATTATCTTCGTCAAGCGGTAATCCAAAAAAATGTGTTTTATTTTTTTGAGCTTTAGAAAATTCAAAATAATAATCTGTTATTGGCCAAGATCCAACCAATTGAACACTTTTTTTTTTTAAAAGATGATACATAATTCCAATAGCATCACAAAAATATTCTGAATAATCTTCTTGATCACCGCATCCAAAAAGAGCAACAATTTTATTTTTTAGATTTATTTTTTTTAATTGTTGTAACGATTCTTCCCAATCACACTGCAATTCTCCATAATACCATGTAGATATTCCTAAAAATAAGATATTAAAATCTTCCATTTTATTTAATGAAATATTAGAAATATCAAAAACATTAGATTGGCTTATCCCTATAATTTTTTGTATAATATAAGAAATTTTTTCTGTATTTCCAGTATCACTACCATAGAAAATACCTACTTGATCCATTTTTGCCTTCTTAATAAAAACATTAATATTAATCAAAATAATGTTTTATAAAAATTTAGTTTAATTTAAAGTAATATTTACTTTTATTAAAATTATTAATTTATATATATTAAATATATATATTTAATATATATAAATATATATAAATATATATTAAATATATATTTATATATATTAATAATTTATAAAAATATTTTGCTGATATATTTTGTATAATATATTATAATATTTATCAATAAAATAATTTTTAAATTATTTAATATAATTTTTTTAATTATTTTTATGATAAAATTTTATAATAATTTTATATCTTAATATATAAGAAACAACATTATTAATTTTTTTACAGTATTTCTTTTTATTAAAATAAAATTTACTGATTAATCTTTTTTATATATATAAATCAATTTTTTAATAAAAAATTAACTAAATTAAACATTCATTTTGATATCGTAACTTAAGACTTATAGAACAATTCAAAAGAGGATATACTTTATATATTAATAATAATAAGATGATCAAAATAATTTTATTAAAAATAAAAAAATATAAATTTTAAAAATCTGTTAAATAAATATAATTTAAAGAAATTATTTACTATACTAAAGTTCATATGACTATTTTTTTAAAATAAAAAATTAAAAATTTAATCATTAATTATGATATATCAATCACATTAATTTAAACATACTAATAATATATCTAAAATAATCACAAAAATTTTTAAAAAAAATACATATATCTAAATCAATAAATATATAAAAAATATATATTATAAAAAAATTATTGATATTTTATATATTAATAATTTTATTGATTATCTTAATTTATTTTTAAAATAAATAAAAATATATTTTTATTAAATTAAATTTAATTAAATAACTTATAACTATTAATTAAACTATTTTTATAAAATAAATCTTAAATTCAAAATATATTTTTAAAGAAAATTTATAATTTTGTTTAATTTTATTAATAAATTTATATATATCAAAATATATTATAAATGTTTACTTATATAAATATTATATCATATACAAAAATATTTTAAAAATATATAAATACACAATAAATATAGAGCATTATAATATGAACAATTTTTTTCTTGAAAAAATAATTAATGAAAAATTAAATAGCCATAAATATAAAAATGATTATACACCTAATGGTTTACAAGTAGAAGGACGATCTGAAATAATAAAAATTATTACAGGTGTAACTGCTTGTAAAAATCTTTTAAAAGTAGCTATAAAACAACATGCTGACGCAATTATTGTGCATCATGGTTATTTTTGGAATAATCAAGACAAAAAAGTTTTAGGAATGCATAGAAATCGTTTAAAAATGTTATTACTAAACGATATTAATTTATATAGCTGGCATATACCTCTAGACGTACATTCTAAGCTTGGTAATAACGTTCAATTGGGAAAATTATTAAACATTAACATTAATAATAATATTAATGATAAAATAAATCCATACATATTACATGGAAAATTTAAAAAAAAACATACCGTCATATCATTAATTAATATAATAAAAAAAAAATTAAATAGAACTCCATTTCATTATGGTAAAACAGGTCCTGAATACATTAGAAATGTGGCGTGGTGTACCGGAAAAGGACAAAATTTTTTTAATCAAGTAACAAACTTAAATATTGATGCATATTTAACAGGAGAAATTTCAGAAGAAACTATTCACATTGCAGAAGAAAATAACATACATTTTTTTTCTTTAGGACATCATGCTACAGAAAAATCAGGAGTTTATTTATTAGGAAAATGGTTATCTGGTCAATATAATGATTTAAAAATTAAATTCATTGATATATACAATCCCATATAATAATAGAAAAAATCCATTAAATTTTAATTTATTATTAACTCTATTAATTATAGACATTCACATGACAAATAAAAAAAAAATATATTCACATAATAACGGATGGTTATACGCAAATAACCAATCATTTTTAGAAAATATTTATGAAAAATTTTTATCTAATTCAAAATCATTAGACATATATTGGAAAGATATATTTAATACTTTATCAGATAAAAACAATATAAAGGATGATATTATTAATCAAAAAATTTCTCATTATAAACATAATGATTTAACAAAAAATTCTAAAAAAATAGTATTAAATAGCAATTCTGTACTATTACAAGAAAAATTTTTAAATCTTATAAATGCTTATCGAATGTACGGACATTACGCATCAAATATCAATCCACTTATACGCCATAAAATAAAAAAATATATTCCTGAATTATCTTATTTATTTCACAATATAAAAAAAGAAGAATTAAATAATTTAATAAATTTTAATTTTTTATTTTTTAAAAAAAAAATTAATTCTTTTAAAGAGATATATTTATTTTTTAAGAAAAAATATTCCAATTATATTGGTTTTGAATATATGCATTTAAATACAGAAAATGAAAAAAAATGGTTACAAAATTATATTGAAACTAATCATATTTCGAATTTTTTATCTAATAAAGAAAAAAAAAACATACTATCGGATTTAATACAATCTACTTCTTTTGAAAAATTTATTCATACCAAATTTCCAGGTTATAAACGTTTTTCATTAGAGGGATGCGATGTTTTAATACCTGTTTTAAAAAAAATTATAGAATTTTGTATGCATAAAAAAACTAAAAAAATATTTTTAGGAATGGCTCATCGCGGTAGATTGAACGTAATGAATAATGTTTTGCATCATAATGTATTACATATGTTTAAAAATTATTCTCAATCAATTAAAAATCATAATGGTACAGGAGATGTTAAATACCATATAGGAATAAACAAAATTATTTATAAAAATAAACAAAAAATTAAAATTCATTTATTAGATAATCCTTCTCATTTAGAAATTATAACTCCAGTTGTTATGGGATATTGTAAATTTTTTATAGATAATAAACCAAAAACAAATAATCCTATATCTGTCATTATACACGGTGATGCTGCTTTTGTAGGACAAGGAGTAATTCAAGAAACATTAAATATGTCTCAAGTTCCTGCATATAATGTTTTTGGAAGTATACATATCATTATAAATAATCAAATTGCATTTACTACTTCTAATAAAAAATATTTAAGAACTAGTTTTTATTGTACAGATATTGCAAAAATGATTGATTCACCAATTTTTCATGTTAATGCCGATCAACCAGAAGAAGTGATGTTTATAATTACCTTAGCTTTAAAATTTCGATATTTATTTAAGAAAGATGTTTTTATTGAATTAATATGTTATAGAAGATTAGGTCATAATGAAGTAGATGATCCGTCTATAACACAACCAAAAATGTATTCTACAATAAAACAACATGAACGTATTTGTACACTATACTCTAAAAAAATAATTAATATTTTAATTGATAATAATATCTCTTATAAACAATTATATACTTGTTTTATAGATAAATTATTGAAAAAATCAAAAAAATCTTATAAAAAATCAAATACTTCAATATTACCATATAATAAAATAAATTTATCAAATTATTTAATTCCAAAAAAAATTCATTTTCATGATTTTAAAAAAATAGCAAATGAATTATTCACATTACCTAAAAACTTATCTATACATTCACAAATAAAAAAAATTTTCTTAAATCGTATACAAATGGCTAACAATAAAACTCCATTAGATTGGGGAACAGCTGAAAATTTAGTTTATGCAATTTTAATGTATTATGGTATTACATGTCGATTAACTGGAGAAGATGTAAGACGAGGAACATTTTGTCATAGACATGCTGCTGTAGTTTGTCAAAAAAAAAATATCGTATATATTCCCTTACAAAATTTATCTAATGTTAAAGGATCATTTTATATTTGGGATTCAGTTTTATCAGAAGAATCTGTATTAGCATTTGAATATGGATATTCTACAGTATCTCATAACGTATTAAATGTTTGGGAAGCACAATTTGGCGATTTTTCAAATGGCGCACAGATAGTAATTGATCAATTTATAACTTCAAGTTTACAAAAATGGGGTCATTCTTCTTCCATAGTAATGTTACTACCGCATGGTTATGAAGGACAAGGTCCTGAACATTCATCAGGACGAATAGAAAGATATTTACAATTATGCGCTCAAAATAATATTAAAATCTGCATACCTACAACAGTATCTCAGTGGTATCATATTTTGTTAAAACAAGGAATGAATTTTTCTAAAATTCCATTAATTATATTTACTCCAAAATCATTATTAAGAAATCCATTAACCTTTATTGACGCAAAAAAGTTATTACAAGAAAAATTTCATACCGTATTATTAACTTCATTAAAAAATACACAAAAAATAATATCCCGTATTATTTTTTGTTCAGGTAAAATTTATTACGAATTATTAAATTTTTATAAAAAAAATAATATTGTTGATACTGCAATAATACGTATCGAACAATTATATCCTTTTCCGTATTTGTCTATAAATAATATTTTATGTAAATTTACTAATATAAAAAATTTTATATGGTGTCAGGAAGAACCTATGAATCAAGGTAGTTGGACGTATATTTATTTTTATTTTAAAAAATACATTTTAATAAAATTTAATCAAATATCTATAGAATATATTGGTCGACCAAAATTATCTTCTACTGCTGAAGGAAATTTTATAGATCATCAGATACAACAAAAAAAAATCATAAAATCAGCATTTTCAGTATCAATGTAATTAAATTATAAGTGAAAATTATGAATAAAGACATCAAAATTTTAGCTCCCGATTTACCTGAATCAATTAATAACGCAATTATATTAAAATGGCACAAAAAAATAGGAGACACTGTTCAAGAAGACGAATTAATTGCTGAGATTGAAACTGATAAAATAATATTAGAAATCTCATCTCCTATTACCGGCACTTTATATAAAAAATTATTTAAAGTAGGTCAAAAAATAAAATCTAGATCTATAATTGGGTATATTCAATCAATTCATTTAGATAATAATATTCATAAAATTACTGATAAATTCACTCAAAAGAACAAAAAAAATTATTTTTTTACACCTAAAATGCGTAGATTAATTTCAAATAATAAAATTAATAAATTAACTATTAAAGGTATTAAAACACATGGTAAAATTACTAAAAATAAATTCATTATAAATAATCTATATCAAGATACTGCATTAAAAAAAAATGAAAAAATAAGTAAAAAAATATTATCAGAAAAACATACAAACAAAAATTTATTCAAAAATACTCGTTCTTTTCGTAGAATTCCCATGAGTCCGTTACGAAAAAAAATTTCAGAAAGATTACTGTCGACTATTCAAAATACGGCTATGTTAACTACTTTTAATGAAGTTAATATGAAACCAATTATGTTAAAAAGACAAAAATACAATAGTATTTTCGAAAATAAATATAATAAATTAGGTTATATGTCTTTTTATATAAAAGCAGCAACACAAGCATTAAAGAAATTTCCAGATATTAATGCATCTATCGAAGGTACTGATATTATATATCATGATTATTATGATATTAATATAGCTATATCTACACCTAGAGGATTAATTACACCGATTTTAAAAAATACTGACCGATTATCTATGTTTGAAATTGAAAAAAAAATAGAATATTTTTCTCGTTTAGGTAAATCAGGAAAATTGCAATTAGAAGACTTAGAATCTGGTACATTCACTATTACAAACGGAGGTGTTTTCGGCTCTTTATTATCTACTCCAATAATAAATCCTCCACAAGTAGCTATATTGGGTATGCATAATATTAAAAATAGACCGGTTGTGTCATGTAATAAAATAAAAATATATCCTATGATGTATTTAGCCTTATCATATGACCATCAAATAATTGATGGAAAACAAGCCATACAGTTTTTAAATTATATAAAAGATATTATAGAAGATTTTTCTCGAATTATAATTGATGTTTAATATGTAAATTATCCAGTAGTAAAGTTATTGCAATAATATTCATAATTAATACAATAAATATTTATTTTAAATACATGATATAATAATTTTTATTTAAAAAATTGTATCTAGTACACAAATATATTAAATACATTTATTTTTAATTTCAATTATATGGTTACTATCATATAAAATATATATAAATAGTTAACAACAATATTAATTAAGCAGTAATATATAAAATATATAGGTACAAAATGAATAATAAAAAAATAGTTTTAATGCGACATGGAGAAAGTCAGTGGAATCAATTAAATCAATTTACTGGATGGAAAGACATTAAATTATCTGAACAAGGAAAACAAGAAGCATTACGTGCTGCTAAATTATTAAAAGAAAACAAATTTTTTTTTGACATAGCTTATACATCAGTCTTAAAAAGAGCTATTCACACATTATGGATAATTTTAAAAAAATTAGATTGTATGTGGATACCGATACATAAATCTTGGAGATTAAACGAACGAAATTATGGATTTTTAGAGGGATTAAATAAAGAAGAAACAATACAAAAATATGGGGAAAAAAAAGTTCAACTGTGGAGAAGAAGTTTTAAAGAAATGCCACCTAAAAATAATATTTCTGATATAAATTTAATAAAAAATGATAAAAAATATAAAAAATTAAAACAAGAAAACATTCCAGCTTCTGAAAGCCTAGAAATGACATTTAAAAGAGTAATTCCGTTTTGGGAATCAAATATTCTTCCACAAATTAAAAAAAATAAAAATATCATTATTGTAGCTCATGGTAATTCATTACGATCATTGATCAAATATTTAAACAAAATTAATGATATTGATATAGAAAAATTAGATATCTCTACAGGATCTCCTATTGTATATGAATTTTCTTATGATCTTAAACCTTTAAGATATTATTATTTATAATAATATAATTTTTTAAAAAATATTTTTTGTAAATATTTATCAGTATTAATTACTAATATTACTTGTTTAAAACTATATATTTATACAGTAAACATTATTTTATAAAAATATATTTAATTTTCAGATATTAAGCAATATTTTATATATTAAAAAATAATAATTTTTTATTTATATTAATTGATATTAAACATCAAGGTTACAGAATTATAATGATTAAAAAAATAGGAGTCTTAACAAGTGGCGGCGACGCTCCTGGTATGAATGCAACAATACGCTCTATAGTTTATACGGCATTAAATAATAATTTAGAAATACTTGGTATAAAAAATGGATTTTTAGGTTTATATGAAAATACTATGATACCTTTATATAAAGAAAGTGTTGCTCATTTATTAAATAAAGGTGGAACTTTTTTAGGATCCTCTAGGTTTTTAAATTTTCGATTAAAAAAAATACAAAAAATAGCATTTCATAATATTTTAAAAAGAAAAATTGATGTATTAATTATTATTGGTGGTAATGGATCGTATATAGGGGCTCAATGTTTAACTGACATGGGTATTCCTTGCATTGGTATTCCAAGTACTATAGATAACGACGTACCTGGAACAGATTATACTATAGGGTATTTTACTGCGTTAGAAACAGTAGTAAGTTCTATCGATAAATTAAGAGATACCATATCATCACACCAAAGAATTTCTATAATTGAAATCATGGGTCGTTATTGTGGAGATTTAACATTATTGTCTTCTATTGCTGGAGGATGTGAATTTATCATTATTCCCGAAATAATTTATAAAAAAGAATTATTATTATTAGAAATACAAAAAAGTATCAAAAAGGGAAATAAACACGCAATAATAGCTGTTACAGAACATATATGTGATGTATATGAATTAGCTAAATATATTCAAAAAAATACTAATCAAGAAACTCGAGCAACAGTATTAGGGCATATTCAACGGGGAGGTATTCCGGTCGCATACGATAGAATTTTAGCGTCTCGTATGGGCGTATATGCGGTAAAATTACTTTTAAAAAAAAACAAAGGAAAATGTGTTGGAATTATAAATAATAAAATAGTTCATCACGATATTAACTATGCATTAAAATATATGAAAAAATCATGTCAAAAACACTGGTTACATATGATAAAAGATCTTACTAATTAAAATTATTCTAATAATATAAATGTTAGTAATATAAATATTAGTAATATAAATAAGTGCCGGTAATCCGGCGCTTAAATATAAGTTATTATTTTTAAATTTTGTATATTTTTATAAAAAAAATATATATTTATTTTCATAAATAAAAAATTTTTAAATATTTATTCAAATTTTTATAAAAATTATATTTATATATTGATAAAATATTAAACATGTATTATTTCTATAATTTTAGTAAATTCTTCAATTTGTAAAGAAGATCTTCCTAATAAAAAACCATCAATATCTTTTTGTTTAATAAGATTTTTTGCATTTTTTCTCGTTACCGATCCCCCATATTGAATGAAAAAATTTTTAATTCTATCATTTGTGCGGCTCACTATATATTGACGTATAAAACGAGCAATAAATTGTGCTTCTTTCGGTGTAGCTGAAATTTCAGATCCAATTGCCCATACAGGTTCGTAAGCAATAATAGAATCATTAAATGCCTGAATACCACATATATCAAAAATTGAATCTATTTGTTTTTTACAAATATTAATAGTATTATTTTCTAATTTTTCTTGTTTAGTTTCTCCAATACATAAAATAGGAATTAAATTTTCTTTTTTTAATAAAAAAAATTTATTAGCAATCATACGATTTGTTTCATTATGATTAAAACGTCTTTCTGAATGACCGATAATTACATATTTAATACCTAAATCTTTTAACATAATAGGAGATATTTCTCCTGTAAAAGATCCAGAATTATGATTATCGGTATTTTGTGCTCCTAAAAAAAAATTTTTATTATCAAATAATAATGTATTTCGTATTAAATACGCATATAAAATAGGTAAGGATATAACTACTGTACATTTTTCATGATAATTTACTAAAAATTTATTTAATAAGTTTAAAAAAATTTTAATAGATTCTTGAGTACCATTTAATTTCCAATTACCCACAATAATCGGTTTAATCATTTTATTACGCCTTATAAGCAATTATTAGAGTTTAGTCACTCAAAATAATTGCTGATTATATAAATTATTTATTAAATGAAGTTATATATATAGTATTTTATATTTAAATAATAAAATTTTAAATGTTCTGATGAACATGATTTATACGATCCCTTAATTGTTTGCCGGGTTTAAAACGAGAAACATATTTTCCCTTTAAATAAATTTTTTCACCTGTTTTAGGATTTCTACCTACTCGAGCACATCGATAATGTAATGAAAAACTACCAAATCCTCGAATTTCAATCCGATTACCTTTCTCTAAAGAGAGAGCCATATATTCTAAAATATTTTTTACCAAAAATTTAATAATTTTTGCTGAAATATAAATTTTTTTTTTATTAATTTTTGCAAATAACTCTGATTTTGTCATATATCCTCTAAATGAAAATATAATAAAATATTTTAATATTTTAGTTATTATTTTAATTTTTTGCGTCTTCAAACGCTTGTGTCATAGTATTATCAATATCGTTAGAATTAATTGAATTTTCTTTTAATATTTTTTTCTGTAAATTTCTTAAATGAATTTCTTCAGTAATAGAGACATATATAATTCTATTTTTTTTATCAAATCCTATAATTTGTGTTAATAAATTATCTCCAATACATAATTGAGATGTATATTTTTGACGATAATCAATAGGGATGTTTGTTACCTTTAAACATCCTTGAATTCCTTTTTCTATATTTATTAATATTGCTTTTTCTTCAATTAATTGAATAATACCTAAAACTATTGTATTTTTTTTGTTTTGTAAAATATATTTATGAAACGGATCTTCTTTAAGCTGTTTAATTCCTAACGAAATACGCTCTCTATCTGAATCAACTTGTAAAACAATTGCTTCTATATTTTGACCTTTTTTATATTTTTGAACAGATTTTTCTCCTGTTGTAACCCATGATAAATCTGATAAATGAACTAATCCATCTATTCCTCCCTTCAATCCTATAAAAATTCCAAAATCAGTAATAGATTTAATTTTACCTGTAACTTTACATCCTTTATTGTATTTCTCAGCAAATAGTTTCCAAGGATTAACTTTACATTGTTTAATCCCTAACGAAATACGTCGTCTAGATTCATCTATATTTAAGATAGATATATGTATCGTTTCTCCAGATTTTACAACTTTAGAAGGATGAATATTTTTATTTGTCCAATCCATTTCTGAAACGTGAACTAATCCTTCTACACCTTCTTCAATTTCTACAAAACAACCATAATCTGTTAAATTTGTTACACGTCCAGCATGTTTACTTCCTTCAGGATAACGTGTTGAAAGATTTATCCAAGGATCTGTTCCTAACTGTTTTAATCCCAAAGATACTCGTGTTTTTTCTTCATCAAATTTTAATACTTTTACTTGAATTTTATCACTAATTTTTACTATTTCGCTAGGATGCTGTACTCTTTTCCAGGACATATCAGTAATATGTAATAATCCATCTACACCTCCTAAATCAATAAAAGCTCCATAATCCGTTAAATTTTTTACTATTCCGGTAATAATATTACCTTCTTGTAAATTTTTTAATAATTGATCACGTTCAACGCTATTTTCCAACTCAATAACCGCTTTGCGTGAAACTACAACATTATTTCTTTTCTGATCTAATTTAATTACTTTAAATTCTAATTCTTTTCCTTCTAAATGCAAAGTTTCTCTAACTGGTCGAACATCAACTAAAGAACCTGGTAAAAAAGCTCTTATATCATTTAATTCAACAGTAAAACCGCCTTTTACTTTTCCATTGATGATACCAATTACATTGTGTGATTCTATATGTGCTTTTTCTAATTTAATCCAAGATTCATGTCGTTTAGCTTTTTCTCTCGATAAAATAGTTTCTCCAAAGCCATCTTCTATAGCATCTAAAGAAACATCTACTATGTCTCCTATTTTTATTTCTAAAAAACCCTTTGAATTTTTAAATTGTTCTACTGGAATACAAGATTCTGATTTTAATCCAGCATCTACTAAAACTACATCATTATCTATAGATACTACAGATCCTTTAATAATTGATCCCGGTCGAGTTACTGTATATCGTAACGATTCTTCAAATAATTCCGCAAAAGATATTGTCATATAAAATTTTCTATTCATATAATATTATGAACGTTTAAAATAAAATTTTTAAAAATAAATTAAACATACATAAACAAGTCAATAAAAACCATTTATTGTAAATGGGGTTCAGTATAAATACATATAAATTATTATATATATTTAATAAATATATTAAATAATAATTTAAATATACAAAAATTATTATTAACAAATAAAATTCTGTAAATTTATCAATAATATAATAAAAATATTTTTTATATATTAATATATTCAAATAAAATTTTTATAAAAAAACTACAATATTTTAAATAAATTAAATAAAAATATAAAAATATATATAAAAATTTTAATTTTATATAATAATTTATATATAAAATATATAATTAAATTATATTTAATTATAGTATTATTTTATATATCATTTGTATAAAAATAAAATTATTATTAATAATAATTTTATTTTTATCAATAAAACTTAAAATTATAATTTTTTTGAATATTGACAAATTGAATGAAATTTTTCAAAAAAAGATGGGAACGTTTTATTTACACAGATTGGATTTAATAAAGTCACAGGTACGCCAGATAAGGCGATAAGAGAAAAACACATAGCAATTCGGTGATCATTATATGTATTAATAGTAGCATGTAAAAATTTTTTCACCGGATAAATAATAATGAAATCATTTCCCTCCTGTACATTAGCGCCGATTTTTCTTAGTTCAGTAGTCATAGCATATAAACGATCTGTTTCTTTAACTCGCCAATTATATATATTTTTAATATAAACTAATTGATCAGAAAACAATCCCAACATAGCAATTGTCATAGCTGCATCTGGAATATGGTTACAATCCATTGTAATACCAAATAAATGATTTTTTTTACAAATTAAAGAATTTTCTTTCCAAGTAATAGAAACTCCCATTTTTTCTAGTACATCAACAAATGAAATATCTCCTTGTATGCTATTTTTTTTCATATTACGTATTTTTACACAACCACCTTTTATAGCAGCAGCTGCTAAAAAATAAGTAGCAGAAGATACGTCACTTTCTACTAAGAAAACTTTAGGAGAAATATATGTCTGATTTCCTTTAATATAAAAAATTTTATAATTATTTAAAACTTTTACTATAATACCAAAATTTTTCATTAAATTAATCGTTAAATCAATATATGGTTTAGATACTAAAATATCTTTTATAATAATAGTTGTATCTAATTCAGCTAACGGTGCCGCCATTAATAATGAACTTAAAAATTGACTAGAAATCGTTCCATCCACTATAATTTCTCCTCCCTTAAAGCCTCCCTCTATATATAATGGAGGATATCTTTCTTTATTTATATAGTTAATAACTGCTCCTCCTAAGCGTAGTGAGTCTACCAAATGACTAATTGGCCTTTCTTGCATTCTTGCGTCACCAGTCAATATAACTTGATTATTTTTTAATGATAATGCCGCTAATAATGGACGCATAGCAGTACCAGCATTACCTAAATACAAGGTAATTTTTTTTATTATATGTAACGGTCCAGATATACCATGTATAATACATTCAGATTTATTCTTATTTAAAGAATACTTAATATCTAATTGAGATAAAGCTTTTAACATATATTTAACATCATCGCTATACAATAAATTTTTTATAATTGTTGTTCCGTATGATAAAGCTGATAACAATAGTACACGATTCGAAATACTTTTTGAGCCGGGTAAATTTAATTCACCGTTAACATAATTAACTGGTTGTAAAGTTACACTATTTTTCATATTAATATAATCCTAGAATAGGTAATAATATATAAATATATATAAATATATATAAATATTTTATTAATATAAGTTAACTAAATTTTTTTTCAAAATATTTCATAAAAAAAATAAGACGTTTTATTCCATTGATAGGCATAGCGTTATAAATTGATGCTCTAATACCTCCAACCAATGAATGGCCTTTTAATCCATATAATCCATGTTTTTCTGCCATATTAATAAATACATCTGTTAATTTTTTTTTTTGTAAATGAAAAGTAACGTTCATACGTGATCGATTAATCGGAAAAATATAATTGTTATAAAAATTAGTAGAATCTAAATATTTATATAAAATTCTTGCTTTTTTTTTATTATTTTTTTCTATAAAATCTAATCCTCCTATTTTTTTTATCCACTTAAAAACTAATCCAGCAACATACCATGAAAAAATACTAGGAGTATTCAGCATAGAATTTGATTGAGCTAATAACTGATAATCTAAAATTGAAGGAGATTGACGACTAGTAAATTGCAATAAATCATCACGAATAATAACAAGTGTAATTCCAGCAGGACCAATATTTTTTTGAGCACAAGCATAAATAATACCATATTTTTCAATATTAATTTTACGCGATAAAATATTGGAAGAAAAATCACCTACTATAATTTTATTATGAAAAATAGGTTCTTCAAAAATTTCTATCCCCTCAATTGTTTCATTAGGACAATAATGTATATATGTATTTTTAGACGATACTTTCCAATGTCGAACAGATTTAACATAAATCTGATTATTTTTAGTTAATCTCCGTATATTAATAATATTAGGATTACAATATTTTTTTGCTTCTTGAAAAGCACATAATGACCAGTACCCGCTATTAATGTAGTCAGGTTGTATAAATTTACTCGTTAAATTTAAAGGTATTGCAGAAAACTGACCCCTTGCTCCTCCATGACAAAATAATATTCGGTAATTTTCAGGAATATTTAAAATATAACGTAAATCTTTCTCAGTTTTTAAAGTAAATTCTATAAATTTTGAACTACGATGACTAATTTCAACAATTGAAGATTTAGAATTATTCCAATTAAGAAAATTTTTTTTTATTTCCAATAATATCTCTTTCGGAAGAATAGCTGGTCCAGGATTAAAATTATATATAATAGACATATTTATCACCAATTTTATTCTATTTTTTTAAAAATTATAGATAATAAATTTATTTTTAATCAATTAAATTAAAAATTTCATACCATTCATATACGGATATTGTAATACTTTTGGAACAGCAACATTACCATTTGAACATTGAAAGTTTTCTAAAATAGCAGCTAAAGTTCTTCCAACAGCTAATCCAGAACCATTTAATGTATGTAAAAAAAATTTTTTTTTATTATTTTTATCCCTGCAACGCGCATTAATTCGCCTAGATTGAAAATCACCTACCATAGAACATGATGATACTTCTCGGTATAAATTCTGAGCAGGTAACCATACTTCTAGATCATATGTTTTTTGAGATGAAAAACCAAGTTCTCCTGTACAAAGTAAAATTTTTCTATATGGCAATTGTAATAATTGTAGTATTTTTTCTGCATGTTGTGTTAATTTTTCAAGCGCGCATTCAGATTCTTCAGGACGCACAACTTGTATAATTTCAACTTTATCAAATTGACGATTTCGAATTAATCCTTTAACATTTTTACCATAAGTATTTGTTTCTGCTCTAAAACAAGAACTGAGAGCAGTAAATTTTATTGGTAATTTTTTAGATGAAATAATTGTATTATTTACTAAATTAATTAATGGTACTTCAGATGTTGGTATTAAAAATAAATTACTATATTTCTTTTTTTTACCATTACTATGCATAGTATATGTATGAAACAAATCTGTTTTAAATTTTGGTAATTGACCAGAACCAAACATACAAGTATCTCTAACAACAGTCGGCACATGCACCTCTTTGTATCCATTAATTTTAGTTTGTACATCTAACATAAATTGTCCTAGGGCTCGATGTAATTGTGCAATTACACCTTTCATAATTACATATCCAGAACCTGATATAATAGAAGAAGCTTGCCAATCAAATCCTTGTAATTTATTACCAATTTCTATATGATCCATAATAGAGAAATTATATTTATTTTTTTTTCCCCAATAATAAATTAATTTATTATTTTTCTCATCTGTACCTATAGGTACATTGCAATGCGGTATATTAGGGATAACTATTAACATTTTATATATTTTTTTTTGTATTTTTTCTAATTTTTTCTTTAAAAAATTAATATAAATACGAGAATTAATTAACTGATTTTTAAAATTATCACAATTACAATAAATTTTTTTTCTATATATTAAATATTTAGATAATTTTTTATGTTCTGATATTTTAGTTTCACTATTTATCTGTAATTTTTTACGTTTTTTTTCTAATTTTTTAAATTTATCTATATCCAATATATAATTTCTTTTTTTCAATTGATCTCGATAAAAACAATAATTTTTCTTAATTTCATTAAAGTTTAACATAGTATCTATAATTTTCCAGTATATAAATTTTTAATAAATCTTTAATGTTTATTAAAAATAATTTATTATAAAAAAATTATTTTTATAAAAAATAATTATTTATTATATAATTTTTATATTTTTTATTTTATATCAAAAACTATATATAATAAACATATACTACACATAATAATTATTATTAATAAATAAAATATAAAATAAGATGATATTATATAAAACAGTGATTCTATTATTATACACACATCTTAATTTCATTATATTAACTAATTTTTAGTTTAAAAAATTTAATATATCAATGCTATAAATTGGAAAAAAATTATGAAAAAAATGAATAAAAAATATACCAAATTAGTTATTATGGGATCAGGACCAGCTGGATATACATCTGCAATTTACGCCGCTCGTTCTAATATTAACACCATATTAATAACCGGTCCTCAACCCGGAGGACAATTAATAAAAACTAACGAAATAGAAAATTGGCCCGGTGATTACAACAATATTAGTGGTATTAATTTGATGGATCGTATGTTACATCATGTAAATAAATTTTCTGTTAATGTTATTCATGATATTATTGAATCTGTAAATTTTAAGAATCGTCCATTCGAATTAAACGGACAAGAAAATAACTATTTTAGCGATGCCGTAATTATAGCTACAGGTTCCTATA
Source organism: Buchnera aphidicola (Cinara kochiana kochiana) (assembly GCF_900698905.1). Classification (NCBI taxonomy): domain Bacteria; kingdom Pseudomonadati; phylum Pseudomonadota; class Gammaproteobacteria; order Enterobacterales; family Erwiniaceae; genus Buchnera; species Buchnera aphidicola. The sequence goes on from NZ_LR217707.1 coordinate 242,771, forward strand.
CAAAGTTATTAAATATTTCTTCTGAAAATTTATATATGGGAAAAGGAATATCAACATGTGCTATATGTGATGGATTTTTTTTTAAAAATCAATTTATAGCTGTTATAGGGGGTGGAAATTCAGCAATTGAAGAAACTATATATTTATCTAATATTGCAAAAAAAGTACATTTAATCCATCGTCGTGATCAATTTCGAGCAGATAAAATATTAATTGATAGGTTACATGAAATTATTAAAAAAAACAAAAATATTATCATTCATTTTAATTCTATCATTCAAGATATTTTAGGCGATAAAAAAGAAATAAAACAAATTAAAATTTATTCTAAACAAGAAGATAAAACTATTTATTTAGATATATCCGGATTATTTATCGCCATTGGACATATTCCAAATTCTAAAATTTTTTCCAAATATATTGACATTACAAATAATTATGTAAAAATTAGCTGTAATCATAATACAATGAAAACTCAAACTAATATACCGGGAATATTTGCTGCGGGCGATGTATCAGACCATATTTATAAACAAGCTATAACTGCAGCAGCTAGTGGTTGTATGGCTGCTATTGATGCTGAAAAATATTTAAATAATCATGTATAAATAAATACTTAATTTTTTATTAAGTATATAAGGAATTAATTTATGAAAGAAAAAAACATAGAAATGCAAGGTATAGTGATAGATACTTTGCCAAATACTACATTTAAAGTAGAATTAGAAAATAAACATATCATTATAGCTCATATATCCGGAAAAATGAGAAAAAATTATATAAGAATTTTAACTGGAGATAAAGTTACATTAGAATTAACACCTTATGATCTTAGCAAAGGAAGAATTATTTTTAGAAGTAGATAAATTTATAAATAATTTTTTGATTATATATAAAAAATTTAAGATTTATAAAAATAATGTTTATTATTATCAATATAATCTGTATTTATAATTTTCAATAAATTTTTATAAAAATAAAATATTAGGATTTTTATGCGTACAAAGTATTGCGGAAAAATAGTACCAACAGATATAAATAAAATAATTACTATATGTGGATGGGTAAAAAAAACACGAATTTTAAAAAATATTATTTTTATTGATATACGAGATACTACAGGAATTATACAAGTTATTTTTAATAAACAATATATTAATAATTTTTCATTAGCATTGAAATTACGTAACGATTTTTGCATACAAGTTAATGGATTAGTAACTTTAAAAAAACAGAAAAGTTTATTTAAAAACTGTATATCAGTCAATTTAATGGAAATTGTTGCATTTAAGTTATTTATTTTCAATAAAACCCTTCCTATACCCTTAGATTACGGAAAAAAAAATAAAGAAGATATACGGTTTAAATTTCGTTATTTAGATTTACGTCGTGATATTATGTTTAATAATATAAAAATAAGAAGTAAAATTAATAGATTAATTAGAAAATTTTTTATACATAATAAATTTATAGAAGTTGAAACTCCTATTCTTACCAAATCCACACCAGAAGGAGCATCTGATTATTTAGTTAATAGTCGATTATATCCCGGAAAATATTATGCGTTACCACAATCACCTCAATTATTTAAACAATTATTAATGATATCTGGCATAGATCGATATTATCAAATAGCCAAATGTTTTAGAGATGAAGATTTGCGTTCAGATCGACAGCCTGAATTTACCCAAATAGATATTGAAGTAGCGTTTACAAAAACAAATTATTTACAAATACTGATTAATGATTTAATAAAAAAATTATGGTTATCTATTAAAAATATACAAATAAAAAAAATAAAAACAATTAGTTATTATGATAGCATATTTATGTATGGTACAGATAAACCTGATTTAAGAAATTCTATTAAGTTTATTGAATTAAATCATTTATTTAAAGATAAACACACTATTTTTTTTCCGTGGTTATTAAACAGTAATATTAATCGAATTATTTCTATTAATATTCCTAATGGAACAAAAAAAATTTCAGATAGTCAAATAAAAATATATAAAAAATTATTAAAAAAAATAAATATACACAAATTTATGTATATAAAAATTATTAATGTAGAAAAAAAAATTACTAATAATCATAACATATTTAATAATAATATTGATCAAAATATACTATCTAAAATAATATCTAATACTACTACATGCAATGGAGATATATTGTTTATAGTAGCAGAAGAATCAAATTTAGCAAATAAAGCATTAAGTGCGTTACGAATAAAAATAGGAATTGATTTAAAAATTACTGATTTTAACAATATATGTCCTGTTTGGATTATAGATTTTCCTTTATTTAAAAAAGATAAAAATAATAATTTAAAATCTATGCATCATCCGTTTACTGCTCCAAAAGATGCAAATATAAACATAATTTCCAAAAATCCGCTAAAAATTCTATCTAGTGCATTTGATTTAGTTATTAATGGATATGAGATAGGCGGTGGTTCTCAACGTATCTATAATTTTAAAATACAAACTGAAATTTTTAATATTTTAAAAATAAGTAAAATACAACAAAAAGAAAAATTTGATTTTTTTATTAATGCTTTAAAATATGGTGCACCTCCTCATTCCGGATTAGCTCTAGGTTTAGATCGATTAACTATGTTATTAACAGATAGTAATACCATTACTGACGTAATAGCTTTTCCAAAAACTACTTCTGCAACTTGTTTAATGACAGGTGCGCCTTGCTAATAATACACGAAATATTAAACGTATAAATTATAATTAACTTGAGTATTAAAAATCACAAAATCTATTTTATATATTTTAAAAATTATTATATTTTATAAATGAGGAAACATGGCCGGGCATAGCAAATGGGCAAATACAAAACACAGAAAATACGCGCAGGATGTGAAACGTAGTAAAATATTTACTAAAATTATCAAAGAAATCGCAACATCTAGCGCAAAAAATGGATCAGATATTAATCAAAATTTTCAATTAAGAAATATTTTAGAAAAAGCTCATTCATATAACTTAAAAAAAAAATTAATTAATAATGCTATACAACGTAGTTCCGGATCAAACAAACAATATACATTTAAAACCATGAAATATGCAGGATACGGTCCAGCAGGTACTGCAATTGTTATACATTGTAATACTGATAATAGTAATAGAACAGTATCTAATATAAGAAATATTTTTTCTCAATTTAATGCGCGTTTGACAAAATACGAAAATATTAAATATTTATTTAATTTTTTTTATATATTAAAAATTAATATTAACATAAACAATAAAAATCTAATTTTAGATATAATTAATAAAAATAATCTTTTACATAATAATAGAATAAATAAAAATTTTTTATATATAAACGTTGAAATTAAAAATTTAAAAATAATAAAACAATACTTATCCTCTTATTCTATAATTATCAATAATATTAATATGTTAATTACTCCTAAAATTATGCAAAATTTAGACTCTAATAATAATAATAAAATCATAAATATGATTAATTTGTTGAAACAACTAAAAGAAACTATATATATAGTTCATAATGGGAAAATTTATTAATAAAACAGTAATTTTATAAATTTAACAAATTTTTTAAAAATATATAATATGCATGTTTAAATATTCAATAATTTTTATTAGTTTAAAAATAACTGTACTTTATATCAATAACGTAATCTATTTTTAATGATTTAAAAATATATATGAATGTTCTGAATTGACTATATATGACAAAAATTAAGTTTAATATATTTAAATTTATGATAAATAAATAATATTTTTGTAAAATGGAATATAAAAGTTATTTATATTAACTAAAAATATTTTTTTATCGTCAATATATTTATATATACGTATCTCATCATATTTAGTCAATACAGAATTTTATTAATTTACAAAAATATATTAAAATATTTTTATGTAACTTTTATAATTTTAAACATATTAACAATTTCATTACCATTTTTTTGATTAGATTTTATCATAACAATATTAGTATTTTTATTTAATAATTTTTTATCTTTTAATAATTGTATACTATTATTAGTAATTTTGTTTTTAATAAAATTATCATCTATATGTATCGGAATTACTCCTCTATATAAAGAAGATAAACGTAATTGTTTAACACAATTAGATATATAAAAAATTGGTAATCCAGATGTAATTCTTGATGTTAATAAAGCAATTTCATGAGACGTTAATGCAATAATAACTGCAGAAACATTATTTAAGTGATTAGCAGCATACATAGCTGACATAGAAATTGTTTCAGAAATACTATTAAATTTTTTATGTAAACGATGTTTGGAAATATTTATAGACGGAACTTTTTCAGCTCCTAAACAAATTTTAGACATAGTTTGTACCGTTATTTCAGGAAAATTTCCAGATGCTGTTTCTGCTGATAACATTACTGCATCTGTACCATCTAAAACAGAATTAGCAACATCCATAACTTCTGCACGTGTAGGAAACGGATTTACAATCATAGATTCCATCATTTGTGTTGCTGTAATCACTGCACGATTTAATTGTCTTGATATTTTAATTAATTTTTTTTGTATACCGATTAATTGGTAATCACCAATTTCAACACCTAAATCACCTCTTGCAATCATAATCGCATCAGACGCTAATACAAGATCTTTTATTATTTGATCAGATAGTATAGCTTCTGCTCGTTCAATTTTAGCAATAATTTTTGCTACACTACCTTCTTGCTGTATTAATAAACGCGCTTTTTGCAAATCTTCTGGAGATCTTGGAAAAGACACAGCTAAATAATCTACATCCAGTAATGCGGCTAATTTTATATCTTGTTTATCTTTCTTCGTTAAAGCAGACGCAGATAAACCTCCTCCAAGTTTATTTAAACCTTTATTATTAGATAAATATCCACCAACAATTACTTTTGTAAAAATTTTTGTATTATTTATTTTTATAACTTCTAATTGTATTTTTCCGTCGTCTAATAATAGAATATCATTACACGATACTTCTTCAGGAAGATTCTTATAATTAATACCTACGGTATTAATGTCTCCTTGATGTTCAGGAATGTTTAAATCTAAAGTAAAAAAATTTCCTTTATTTAAAAAAATATTTTTTGTCTTGAAACTAGAAATACGTATCTTAGGTCCTTGTAAATCTCCGATTAATGCTACAAAACAATTTAATTCTTTTTCTATTGATCTAATTTTTTTTACTCGATTAATATGATCTTCTGCCGTACCATGAGAAAAATTTAATCTTAATACAGTAGCTCCAGATTGTATCATTTTTTTTAAAACTTGCTTATCATCAGTTGAAGGTCCTAATGTAGCAACAATTTTTGTTCTTCTAATAAAATTAGTCATTTAATACTTCCTTAAATACATATATATTATATATAATTGTTTTTAGTAGAATAATTATTCTAATTAAAATATAAAAACACTATGCCATGATAATATCAATAATTTTATTTGTACTACAATATATTAATATATATAAAATTTACCATTAACTAAAATTATTATTTTTTATATATATGTTATATACTCCATTATACATATTGTTTTATAACATTCATTACATATATAAAATAATTTTCTAATTAATAAATTAATTTTGTATATTTACAAAAAACAAAAATATATCTTTAAATTTTAAAAATTTTTAATTATAAATATTCGAATTAATATCAATGAATATAATTTATGTATAATTCATGTATTATTTTATTCATAATAAATTTATATTATATAAATATTACAATAATAAGGTCTATCATGACGTCAAAAAAAAAAAATTATAATTTATTTATCTTTGGCACTAAAGGTGATTTAGTTCAAAGAAAAATATTTTCAGCTTTATATCGATTAGAAAAAAAAAATAAACTTACAAATAATGTACAAATTATCGGTATTAGTCGCTCTAGTTCTAGTAATAAGGAGTATATAAATATTATTTATAATGCCTTAAAAAAATTCTTAAATGAAACTATAAAATTATCTGTATGGAATAAATTTAAAAAACGTTTTATCTTTTGTAAAATAAATATCAATAAAATTCAAAATTTTAAAAAATTAATTGTTTTTATTAAAAACAAATATGATATTTTAATTCATTATTTTGCAGTATCATCTGATATGTTCGTAAAAATCTGTAAGGGATTAGCCTCTATCCAGTGTAACAAAGATAACTCTAAAATTATTATAGAAAAACCAATTGGAAAATCGTTAAATACATTCTATGATATTAATCAATCTATTAAAAAATATTTTTCTGAAAAACAAATATTTCGTATTGATCACTATTTAGGTAAAGAAGCAATATTAAATCTTATTTCATTAAAATTCGCTAATCCATTATTTTACAATATTTTGAATAAAGATTATGTAGATCATGTACAAATTACCTTATCAGAAAGTATCGGAATAGAAAATCGATGGAATTATTTTGATCAAACTGGACAAATTATAGATATGGTACAAAATCATATTTTGCAAATTATTTCTATTTTTGCAATGAATACCCCCAAATCACTACATAAAAATCATATTTACGACGAAAAAATAAAAATTTTAAAATCTTTGCGTAATATTAATAAAAATAATATACATAAATATGTATCATTAGGACAATATTCTAAAGGAATTATTAATAATCAACCTGTGCTCGATTATTTACATGAAAATAAAGCTCAAAAAAATAGTATTACTGAAACATTTGTTGCTATGAAACTATATTTAGATACCAAAATATGGAAAAATGTTCCTTTTTATATTCGAACAGGAAAAAGATTAAAGAAAAAATGTTCAAAAATTGTTATTTTTTTAAAAAAAACAAAAAATATGCTTTTTAATAATATACAGTCACAAGATAAATTAAATCGTATTACTGTAGACTTACAGTCAACTTCTAAAATCGCTATAAAATTATTTAATAAAATTCCTAAATTAGATTCAAGCTTTAAACTAAAACCTTTAGAGTTATCTTATGATTATAAAAAATTTTTTCCACACCACTACATACCTGAAGAATATGAACGATTATTAACTGAAATCATGCAAAATAACAAATTCTTGTTTGTTCATCAAAAAGAAATTATATATTCTTGGAAATGGATTGATCCAATTATACAAGCATATCAAGAATATCCGTCTCTATTGCAATATTATTCTGCAGGTACTTGGGGACCAGAATCATCTCATAAATTAATACAGCAAGATAATAAAAATTGGGATAATCATTAATGGAAATTTACAAACACATAAATAATAATTATTTATTATAATATTTTATATTTCTTTTGAAATAAAGATATTATTTAAAATTTTTATATCGTAAGTATATTGAAAGTTTTATAAAATATATAAATATTTTTATATTCTTTAATAATTTTTTTTAACATGTAATATAATACATGTTCTTGTATAATATAAATTAGTATTTATATTAATAATTATAATTAAATTGGGATAATATATATCCTTTTAATATTAAAAAATTAATCAAAATAATTAATTTTTATTAAAAATATAATTAATAGTTATTATTATTAAATTATTTTTTTTAATTAAATTTAAATATTTAAATAATTAATTTAAAATTATTAAATAAAAAATTAGAATTATATATTTAATAAAAACTAAATTATTATCAATAATATGTAATATTTTAAATATTTAATTAAATATAATTTGTAAAATATTTATAAAATACATTAAAAATATTTATTTATCTGTTTTAATAAAAAACAACTTGAATTATTAAATTGAATATCTATATAATTATTAAATAATAATAAAAAATTCTATATTAAGTATAGTTTTTATTTATTTAAATTATTTATTTTATCAATATAAACATATATATCAATGATTAATTATTAATAAAAAAAAATTTATTATTAATAATATATAATTTTACCGTATAAAATAAAAAATTTTTATTATATAAATGACACTCTTATTGATACATAAACTATAAATATTTATATATAGATAATATCTATATATAAATATTATAAATAATACAATTATTATTAATTGATATATAAAATTAATTTATATATATTAAATACTAATTTTATAAAAAATAATTTTTATTTTTAATAAATCATTTAATATAAAATATATTGTAATATATAAAATAATTTTTTAATAAAAATATTATATTTGCATTATTACAATAAAATCGATAAATTGTATATATTTAATAAACAAAAATATATACTTTTTAATTAATTTTAATGATATTTAATATCTTTTTTGGAGTATTTTTTTATGTATTTTTTTTTAGATCCATCTGCTTGGGCGGGTCTGTTTACATTAATATTTTTAGAAATAATTTTAAGTGTTGATAATATAATATTTATTGCTATTTTATCTAAAAAATTACCCTATAACCAACGTAATCAAGCAAGATATACTGGTTTAATATTAGCTTTATTTATGCGTTTTGGATTATTAATTATTGCATCACGATTAATAAATTTAACTAAACCTATAATAGTCAGTAAATTTTTCGTTTTTTCTATCAAAGAAATTTTATTATTAATAGGAGGAATATTTTTATTTTTCAAATCAATATTTGAATTAATCAATAATATTAAAAATATTGATTCAAAATCTAAAACAAATAAAACAACACAAAATTTTTGGTATATAGTGTTTCAAATTGTAATATTAGATGCAATATTTTCTATTGACTCTATTATGATAGCCGTAGGAATGATAAATAATTTGCTAATTATGATATCTGCGGTTACTATTTCCACAATATTAATGATATTTTTATCTCAATTATTTATTAAATTTATTAATTCACAAAAAAATATAATAATTTTATGTTTAAGTTTACTATTAATGATTAGCTTACATTTAATTACAGAATCGCTAGGATTATATATCCCAAAAGAATATTTATATACAGCTATTATATTTTCTTTATTTGTTGAACTTATGAATCAAATAAGAATTAGAAATATAACTATTCAACAATCAAAAAAACCTTTTAGAAAAAAAATATCACATGCTATATTTAAAATAATTAAAGAAACTATTCCAAATAATCAAAATAAAGAAAAAAATTTAATTCCTTCCAAATATATTAAAAATAACAGTAAACTTTACTTAAAAAATACAAGTTATTCTAAAGAAATGCAGAATAAAGAAATCAATATTATTACTAATGCATTAAAATTAAGTAACTATTCAATTAATGATATTATGATTCCTAAAAAAGATATTGTATGGATTGATATTACAAAAGATTATGAAAATATAAAAAATACTGTAGCAAATACTTCATATAGTACTCTACCAATATGTCAAAATAAATTAAACGAAATTATTGGTGTAGTTCCGACAAAAAAATTAATTAAAATTATTAATAATAATGAAGACATACATAATTTTGCAATACAGTATCCGCCAATAATTATTTTAGATATTTTAAATATAATAAATGTATTACATTTATTGCGTTATTCACAACACAACATGATTATAATCAGTAATGAATCCGGAATTATACAAGGTATAATAAAACCAGTAGATGTATTTAAAAAAATTGTAGGAAAATTCTTAGATTCAAGTTATAAACCTGAAGTTATTATTAATAAAGATAATTGGATTGTGCAAGGTACTACGCATTTAAATAATTTAAGAAAAATATTAAATATTGATTTTATATCATCCAATAATAGCTGTAATTCAATAGCTGATTTTTTAATAAACAAACATAAAAAAATTCCTGTAACGGGAACAATTCTTTATTATAAATATTATTACTTTCATATACTAAAATCTAGTTCATATCAAATACTTTTAATAAAAATTACTAAACATAAAATAATTTAAAAATATTAATATTTATTAAATATCATAAGGATGACATTGAATATGAATTTTAACAACACAATTCTAGCTTTAGATACTACTTTATATTCTTCTTCTGTATCTTTATTACATCACGAAAAAACATATAGTTTATTTAAACTATGTGTTAAAAATCATGAAAATAAAATACTTAATATGATTAAAAAAATTCTAAATAAAGCAAATATTACATTAAATAATATTGATTATATCACGTGTACAATAGGACCCGGAAGTTTTACTGGAATTAGAATATCTATAGGAATTTCGCAAACAATATCTATTATTTACAGAATTCCTATTATTGGTTTTTCTACATTACAAATTTTGTCAGAACAGAGTTGGAAAATTAATAAAATAAAACGTGTTTTAATTGCAATTCAAATCTCTAAAAATCAAATCTTTTGGGCCAAATATATCAAAAATAAAATAGGTTTATGGGTTGGCGGATATACCGAAAAATTATTTAAAAATATTAACATAATTAAAAAAAAAATAATGAAATGTTCAGGCGTGTGGTCTGCAATTGGATTAAATATACATACAAAAAATTTAAAAAAATCTATTAAATTATTTTATACACATATTACTACTCCACATTCTAAAGATATCATTTCTTGTGCTATAAAATATTTAAAATATTATAAATATTCCCCAATAACACAAATATATCCAAGATATTTACATACAATACGTTAAATAATATAATTGTTAATTATATTATAATTTAATATGAAGGAATATTAACTTTTAATACATAAATATTGTTATTTCGTCCTATATGAACCAATATTTTTTTTGGTTCAATGTTGACATACTTCGCAATTACTAATAATAAATCATTTTTTAATTGCGGAAAATAATGCGGTTCATATCCACTTTTTTGTTTTTGCTGAATTACTATTTTTAATCTTTTTTTAGCTAAATTAGCTGTATATTTTTTTTTAGACAAAAATAGATCTAATAACATTATATTTATCTCCTAAATAACCATTGTAAAAAACTTTTTTTTTCCTCTAAAAGAAATCGAAACGGGACGTCAATCCCCAATAATCGTTGCACTGTATCGGAATATGCTTGTCCAGCAATAGACGTAGTGTCCAATATAACAGATAATCCTTGATTAGAAGATTTTAAAATAGAACAATCTTCCGGAATTACTCCAATTAAAGGGATTTGTAATATATCTATGACATCTTCCATACTTAACATATCACCCTTTTTTACTTTTTCTGAATTATATCTATTCAAAAGTAAATATTCTTTTATTGGGGTATCATTATTTTCAGATCTTTTTGATTTAGATGATATTATCCCTAATATTCGATCAGCATCTCGAATAGATGAAATTTCTGGATTAGTTACGATAATAACTTCATCAGAAAAATAAAATGAAAGAATTGCACCATTTTCTATACCAGCAGGGGAATCACAAATAATAAAATCAAAACCCATTTTTAAAAGTACATGTAACACTTGTTCTACTCCAGATTTTGTTAGGGAATCTTTATCTCTTGTTTGAGATGCTGGAAGTAAAAATAAATTTTTTATACGTCTATCTCGTATAAGAGCTTGGTTTAAAGTGGATTCTTTTTTAATTACATTAATAAAGTCATATACTACGCGACGTTCACAACCCATAATTAAATCTAAATTTCTTAATCCAATATCAAAATCAATTACTACGGTTTTTTTTCCGCATAACGCTAAACCAGTAGCAATAGAAGCGCTAGAAGTTGTTTTTCCAACACCTCCTTTACCAGAAGTAATAGTTATGATTCGAGACATATAATTAATACCTTTATTTTATAAAATAAATAAATATTTATTTTAAATTTTTAATAAATAAAATTTTTTTTATTAAACTAATTTCAACACTTTTACCTAAAAACTTAATTGGTATTTGTTCAATAGTCAGATATTCTCCCGCAATAGCAATTAATTCTGCAAATAAAGATGTACAAAAAATTTTTCTAGTAACGTCTCCATTTACTCCCGCTAACACTCGACCTCGCATTACACCATATATATGGACATTACCACCTGATATTAATTCAGCACCTGAACTAACATTATTAGTAATTATTAAATCATTATATGGCGAATAAACTCGTTGACCAGAACGTATTATAGAGTCAATTATATCACTTTGATAAGATGATATCTGGGATAATGATAAATGTATAGATTTTTTATTGTATTGATCACTATTAAAATTTTTATATAATTTTGATATTATGATTTTTGATTCAGATAAAATAGGTATTCCTGACTGTAAAATTATTTTTTTTAAATTTTTGTCTTTACAACCAATAATACCAATTAAAAACAAACCAACAGATAAAATAAAATTTTTTACATGAATCCAATCTAATGAATAGAATAAATTTTCTATGTTTAGTACAACAGGTATATTTTTAAAAAAAGAAGGAGATTCTTGAATCTGTTGATATAAAAAATTTTTAAAAAAATCAAATTTTATTTGATTTAAGCAAATCACCAAAATAGTGAAATTTTTTTTTTTAAAAGTTATTTGTTTATTTTTCATATTTTAACTCAGTTACTAATAAAATTATTATAAATCAATTATTATTATAAATAAATATTTATATATCAAGATATGTATATTTCAATAATATTAATATAATTGTATAATCATACAATAAATAAAAAATTAATATCTGTCAAAATAATTGCTCATATAATTTTTAATAAAAATAAATATTTTATTAAAAATTAAAAAATTAATTTCAAAAAAATCACTAAACTTTTTAATAATTATATTATTAACAATAATGAATAAAAAAAACAAAAAATATTTAAAAATCTCCAAAGAGCATAAATTATTAATAAAAAATTCTCAAATATTAGACAATAACACTACTATTTTATCAGGATTCATTCCAGAAGATATATGTTATACAAATTTATTTAAAAAATTTATTATATATACTCAATATTATAATTTATATGAAATAAAATCAAATACAATAAAAAAAAATATAATTTTTAATTATTACGATAATCCAAATAAAATATATAAATATCAACAATTAATTTATTTTTGGATAAAAGACAAAAAAGAATCTCAGTTACAACTAACATATCTATTAAAATGTATCTCTAATAATTGTATTATATATGTAATTGGTAGAAAAAAAAGCGGAATTAATAGTATTAATAAAATATTTTTTAATTATATTAAATTCAAAAAAATAGATTATGCTAGAAACTGCTGTTTATATCAAGGATATGTATTAAAAAAACCAAAATTTTTTTTTCAAAAATTTATAAAAAAATATATTTGGAAAAATACAATTATTTATAGTTTACCAGGAGTATTTGGATATAAAACAATAGATACAGGTAGCAAATTATTAATATCAACATTTAATAAACGTATCAAAGGAAAATTATTAGATATAGGGTCCGGGACGGGAATTTTAGGTATTACATTAGCAATAAAAAATCCATTAATAGATTTAACATTAATTGATATTTATAATTCAGCAATATGGTGTAGTAAAAAAAATTTAATTAAAAATCATGTTTCAGGAAGAGTACTATTTAGTAATATTTATTCTAAAATAAAAGAAAATTATAATTTAATTATATCTAACCCCCCTTTTCATGATCATTTGAATATTAATTTAAATACAATCACTAACATAATAAAAAACGCAAAAAATTATTTAAAAAAAAAAGGTGAATTACGTATCGTGATTAGTTCTTTTATATCATGTAATTATATTTTTAAAAAATATAATATAAATTATAGTATTTTATTAAAAACATATGATTATAAAATATATCAAATAATTAAATAAAATAATTAATACTTTTACCCGGAGCGGGACTTGAACCCGCAAAGCCATAAAAGCCGAGGGATTTTAAGTCCCTTGTGTCTACCGATTTCACCACCCGGGCAATAAATTATTATTAAAAAAAACAATAACATTAAACTGTACTGAAGGCGCGTCCCGGAATTGAACCGGGTTACACGGATTTGCAATCCGCTACATCACCAATCTGTCAACGCGCCATATTAAATATATGTAGATTAAATTGGAGGAAGAGGGATTCGAACTCTCGGATAATTTCTCATCGACGGTTTTCAAGACCGCTGCCTTAAACCACTCAGCCATTCCTCCTAATATGAATATATCAAAATATATTATACTAAGAACTAAAAAAAAAGTAAAGTAATTCAAAAACGTTTTTTTAAAACTACATATATTTAATATTAATTTATATATATATTTTAATTAATAATTGTTTAATATACAATAAATAATTGCTAATTAATAATGACTAACTTTTATTTAAGTATTTAAGAATTCAAATATTGTTAATAAATATATTATTAAAAAAAATTTATCATATATATTCATTGTAGAATTAATAGTAATTAAAAAATTTTATCTTTTTAATAATAAAATTCTATTATTTTATATATGTAGTTTATGATATATATTTATATATAATTTGAAATTAGTTAAATAAAAAATATTATTTTTATATTTTTAATTTTCTATCAAGCTTCTATATATAGAATAATTCTATATTACTTTTCTAGATATTAGAATTCTTGATTTTAATATGAGGATATAATTTCCATGATATTCCTACATTTATATTATTTAATAAACTATTCAAACTTTTAAAATTTACTTGATTTAATTTTTTATTGATATTAACGTGCACATCACAATGTACATATTGATTTATTAAATATTCCATACCAACAGAAAAAATTGGATAAAACTGTTTATATTTTTGTAACATAAAAATATCTGTTAATTTGTTATTATTTATTTCAGCCGTTAATTGAGCTCCAATTTTAGTATAAACATTAATCTTATCTTTAATTGGATGAATAATATTCGCAGCATATTCTATGTTAGAAAAATATGTACTGAATGTATTATGCTTAATATCTTTAATAACATTTTCCAATATATTAGATTTTAACTCTATATTGAAATGAGGATTAAACTGATATTTTGAAAAAATACCAGGACGTAGTGCAATAATACCTTGTATTATATTATTATAATTCAAATAATCTAAATTCTTGTATTTATTATATAATTTTATTGGATGCAATGCATGACATTGAATTCCAAAATTCCATTTTCCTGACCTAGATATAGATTTTGCATGAGCTGTTGAAAAGAAACTAGTTACAAACAAAATACATATAATAGCAAATTTTTTCATATACATTCCATTCTTTTATGTAAAAGTATAAAAATAATTCATATGCCTTAATGTCATTGACATGAATTATCAAATCAATAAACAATATTCATAATATTAAAATAATTAAATTTTAATTATATAAAAATTATATAATTTTTTAATACATTGTAATTATATTAATAGGATTATTAATCATAAAAAAATAATGTTGTATTATAATTAATGATAATATTAATACAGTTGAATAACATTAATAATATTATTTTTAATTAAAATGTTTAATATACTTATCAAGAATAATTAAACATAATTATAATTTCAACGATGTAATTATAAATTACCGTATAATTAATATTATAATTTATCACTCAATAGATTTCATTAGTTAATTATTATAACAGCATTAATATTATAAAATAAAATTTATAAAAATAAAAATAATAAAATATTTAAATTGTAATAATAATTACAATTATAATATAATAGTAAAAATATATTTATATCCTAAAAATAAAATAAAATAGTTATTAAAAATAATTAATATTAATAATTTAAAAATTTATAAATTAAATAAAAAAGTTAATATTTTAGTTAATTATTTAAATATTTTGAAAATTAATGTACATACTATTATTGTGTTCAAAATAAGAATATAAAAGATATATTTTTTAAAAAATTTATATATATTGTATATATATACATATATATAAATTTAAATATGTAACATACAAATATTACCTGCTTTATTATATCATACATATAATAAGATTTATTTATTTCAAATAAAAATAAATAACTAAATTATTTGTACAATATAAAAATATTGATACACATAAAAATTAAATATTTTAATATATAAATTTTATTAAAAATTGAATTTTATATGGTATATATATATTAATAAATATTCAATATTTGTATATTAAAAAAACAATAATTTATATTTTTAATAAAAAAACATTAAATAAATATTAAATTTATTAATAAATTTAATATTTATATGGTATAATTATTAATCAATATAAAAATATATTTTAATTAAAAATATATTTGATATATTATTGTTAATATATATATTTTTAATTTTATTTATTATTTAAAATTAAAAGTAAAAATTTTAGTAACATTAATAAATAATTAATTAATTTAATTATTACTATATCTTAATATTTTTATAGATTAATAAAAATATTATATCTTTAAAAAACGGAGATTTCGATGAAAACTACAATACATTCAACTACTATTTTAAAAGACAAAAATATAATAAGCAAAAAAACTATAAATAAGAAAAAAAATGACCAAGTAAATACAGATTTTAACAAACAATATATATATAACATTAAAGTATTATCTGACGCTAGAAAAATAATAAAAAAACAAGATATAGAATCCGATTCTATACATATTCGACCATCTAATATCGATTCTTCTTCTATTAATACAGAAGATACAGAAACTGGTTGGTTTTCAGTATTAGATGATCAAGGTTATGAAAGATTTATACGTGATGGTCATGTAACTATAAACGAAAATAGAGAAGTGGCTATGGACAACTATACCGCACTAAACAATCACGACCAACCAATTGTTGTTCCTAAAAATCAAAAAATACTTATAAAAGCTGGCGGAGTAATTGTAATAAAAGAAGATATTCATAAAAAAGGTCATGAACCAGTATTTTTAGGACAATTAAAATCTACATCATTAAGTGATGACGATGTAATAGCACGTCATGACAGCAAAATGTATGATTTAAATGCATCAGGGTTAGAAAAATATAAAAAAAATGATTTAAAACTTAAATCTAAGGATATGTCAAGGGATATGTTGATTAAAAATTACAAAAAAACAACAACCAAATTAATAAATGCAATAAATATAATTCGATTGATTGAATCAGATATGGCGATAGATTAAAGCATTAATTGTAGAAACTGGATTTCAACCAGTTTCTATTTATATAGTATTTTGTTAAATATTAATTTAATTGTTAATTAAAATAAAAATAAAATATTTATTTTTTATAATATTACAAACATTTTATATATATAACTACATTATTTACGTCGTTAATATATTAACGACGTAAATAATTATCAATCCAGATTATTTCATTAATTATTAATATAATTTATTAAAAAATAAAATTTTTTATAAAAAATATATATTTATAAAAATAAACATATTACTAAAATTAAATTCATATATTTAAATTTAATTTAAAGTTATTTTTATAAAAATTTATTCTATTAATACTTATAAAAAATTAACTTAAAATAATTAAATTAAACAATAATTATAAAAAATTTTAATAAAAATTATTACAATTATTTATAAGATTATATAGATAAAATATCTAATAAACTATTTATTAATAATATCTCTGTTATTTAATTGCTTTATAAATAAAATTATATAAAAATATCATTAAATACTAATAAATCAATAGATTTACCAAAAATAATATATAATTATATATATTAAATAATTTTTATTATAAAGATTAATATATGAACATTATAAACTCTATAAATACATCTATTGTAATTACAAAAAATATGTCAGAACAAAGAATTGATAATTTTTTATTTAAATCTTTAAAAAATCTACCAAAAAGTATGATATATCGTAGTTTAAGAATCGGAAAAATAAAAATTAATAAAAAAAAAGTACATCCTTACTATAAATTAAAAGTTAATGACTGCATTACACTATATTCTATTTCAGTAGAAGTAAAAAAAAAAATATTTTTTTAAAAAAATCAGTAGTTAATCTGTTTTTAAAAAATATTTTATTTGAAGATAAATATTTAATTATCTTTAATAAACCACACGGAATTGCTGTGCACGGGGGTAGTGGAATTAATTACGGAGTAATAGAAATATTTCGAAATATCCGTAAAGAATTAACATATTTAGAACTTATTCATCGCATTGATAAAGAAACATCTGGCATATTAATGCTCGCAAAAAAACGATCTATATTAAAAATAATGCATGAAAAATTACGAAATAAAACAATACATAAAGAATATTTAGCATTATTGCACGGTCATTGGAATAAAAAAAATACTACTATTAATCTTCCATTACTAAAAAAAAAAGGTATAAATCAAAAAAAAAAAGTATGTATTCATAAAAACGGAAAATCCGCAATAACTAAATTTAAAGTACGTCAATATTTTTATAATACTACTTTAATATCTATTGTCCCTATAACAGGTAGAACACATCAAATTCGAGTACACACATCACAATTTGGACATCCTATTATTTTTGATCAAAAATACGGAAATCATAAAATAGAAAAAAAAATAATTAATAAAAAAAATAATAGATTACTCTTACATGCTTATAAAATTTTATTCTTTCATCCTAAAAACAATAAAAAAATTTTTATAACAGCACCATTAGATGATCAATTTAAAAATTTATTAAAAATTTTTTCAAAAAAAAAATAAATTCTATAATTTTAAATTTAAAAAACATTATATTTTATTAAAAATAATTAAAAATATTAAAAAATATTTTTATAAAAATAAAATTATTATTAATTAAATGAAGGAAAAAAAATGGCAGTACAAAAAAGCAAACCTAGCCGATCTAAAAGAGGTATGAGACGATCTCATGATCATGTTTATAAAAACAAAATTTCTATCGAAAGAACCTCTAAAGAATTACATATTCGACATCATGTTACACAAAAAGGTTTTTATAAGGGTAAAAAAACATTTTTATTTTATAAAAAATCCGAACAATAATATTTTAAAAAAATTTATATATATTGAATATATTCAATTTTTAATATTTATTATTATAGAAGATAATCACAAAATTCATGATGATATCAATAAATAATAACATTATTATTATGTCATTTTTAATAATTAAATTAATAATATTAATAATAAAAATATTGTTCTATGTACAATATAGTATATAGAGCAAAACGGTAATCTTAATTTATGCATAAAATTTCATTAATTTTTCCCGGATATGGACTACATAATATAGAATTTTTAAAATCATTTATTAAGAATCACATTACTATCAAAAATACATTTAATGAAGCTTCAGATATATTGCATGATAATATTTATTATAATTGTTTTAAAAAAAAAAATAATTCTATTTATTTAAATAAAAATATGTACTTATTAACCTTTATTTCATCTATAGCAATATATAGATTATTAAGTCAAGAAATATCCATTAAACCTACAATTATAGCGGGACATAGCTTAGGACAATATTCTGCTCTTGTATGTAATGGTAATATATTGTTTCAAGAAGCATTAAAATTTATTAAAATACGTAATAAAATTATGTTATTAGCTGTTAAAAATGTAAAAATATTAACATTAGTTATTATTGGACTAAACTACATTTTAGTTAAAAAAATTTGTTCATTAATTTCTACTAAAAAAAAAGTATTTATTTCAATTATAAATTCAAATGAACAAGTAGTAATTACAGGAAATTATTCTGCTGTTTATAGTGCTGGTTTAATATTTAAAAAACAACTACATGTGAAAGTAATCCGATTACCCATGTTAATTACACCACATTGCCTATTAATGAAAAACCATAAAAAAAAATTTTCTCATTATTTAAATAAAATAACAATTTTAAAAGGAAATTATCCAATTATTAGCAATCATAAAGCTACTATATTATATTCCAAAAAAGATATATATTGTTCATTAGTTAAACAATTATATAAAACAATACAATGGGAGAAAAGTATAATAAAAATTATTTCCATGGGAGTAAACCTTTTTATTGAAATAGGTCCGGGACAAATATTAACTAATTTAAATAAAAAATATTTAAATATCTCATCATATTCTACTAACAGTGATCAAAAACTATCATTAGTTATGGATATACTTAAAAATTATGAAAAAAAAAATTGCTTTAGTAACAGGAGCTAATAAAGGTATTGGTAAAAAAATTTCATTAGAATTAGCAAATTTAGGAATATATGTAATAGGTACAGCTACTACTGAAATAGGAATAAATAAAATAAAAAAAATATTAAAAAACAAAGGAATCGGTATACTAATAAATTTTATTGATATACCCGCAACAAAAAAAAAAATTAAAAAATTAATCAGTAAATATAAAATTATTGACATATTTGTGCATAACGCAGGTATTATCAATGATAATTTACTAATAACAATGCCAGATATAAAATGGAATACTGTTATTGATATTAATTTATCTACAATATTTCATATAACTAAAATTATTATACCGCCTATGATGAAACAAAAATACGGGCGTATTATCGTAATTAGCTCTGTTATAGCATGTATCGGACAAAAAGGACAGACAAATTATGCTGCATCAAAATCTGGATTAATTGGATTTTCTAAATCTTTAGCATTAGAAGTAGCATCACAAGGCATTACTGTTAATTTAGTGTCCCCCGGATATATAATAACTGATATGACAAAAAAAATATTATCTTTACAAAAAAACAAAATCATCAAAAAAATACCCATGAAAAGATGTGGAACACCTCAAGATATTGCATATGTAGTATCTTTTTTATCATCAGAACGATCATCATATATAACTGGTCAAAATATTCATGTTAATGGAGGAATGTATATTGACCTTGCCACATAAAATTATTAATATACATAAATAAACTATTTCAATTAAAATTATTATTATTTTTATTAACTAAAATAGAGATTATTATATGAATAATATCATTAATCGCATAAAAAAAATTATTAAAAATCAATTCAAAGAAAAAAAAACAAATATTTCATTAAATAGCGAATTTAAAAAAGATTTACAAGCAGATTCATTGGATTTTATAGAACTGATTATGTTATTAGAGGAAGAGTTAAAAATTGAATTATTTGATATGGAAACAGAAAAAATAAAATCTGTACAAGATCTTATCACGTTTATTATGCAAAAATTTAACAAGAAAAAATAATATTTTATATATATGAATATATATCCTTGGATAATACATCAATATAAAGATTTAATTAATAAATATGATAAAAATAAACTACATCCAATAATTTTAATACAATCAATAATTGGTGTTGGAACTTCACAATTAATTTTAAATATATCCAAATGGATATTATGTTCTAATAAAAATAGATACGCTCATTGTAATAATTGTCAATCATGTTTATTATTTAATCAAAAAAATCATCCCGATTTTTATAATTCTTATAGTATTCCTAAAAATAAATATATTGGTATAAATATAATTCGCAAAATTATCGAAAATATATACAAAACATCCCAACAAGGAGGAACAAAAATAGTATATTTTCCTAATATTAATATTTTTACTACTGAATCAAATAATGCTTTGTTAAAAACTTTGGAGGAACCTCCAAAAAATACTATATTTTTTTTACGTACTACAAATATTACAAAAATTATTCAAACTATTAAAAGTAGATCTACTCTTTATTATATTGGTTATCCTAAAGAAATAATATCTATAAAATGGTTAAAAAAAAAAAACCAGTATTACTCTTATGTACAATTATTAACAGCGTTACGTATTAATAATAATTCTCCAATATCTACACATAAATTTTTAAATAATCATGCATTTAAAAAAAGAAACATATTTATGCAAGAAGTTTATAAATTTGTTAATAACAAAAACAATAAACTATTAAATATAGCGCTTCAATATGATTCATTTATAATAACAAAATATATTTGTTACTTACTATTAGACGTAATAAAATATCGAATATGTAAAAAATATAAAATTAAAAATTTAGATCAAATACAATTAATCAAAAAAATTGCTAATATTACTAATAACCAAATATTGATAAATAATTTAATTGCCTGGACTCAATATACGCAAATATTATCTAATTCATATAAAATTGATAAAAAATTAATATTTATAGAGCTTATTTTGTCTTGGATGAACACACTATGTATTTAATATATAGTTTTAACAAAAATAAGGATATCAAATGTTCTTAATTGACACTCATTGCCATATTAATTGCTTAAATTATAATAATCAATCACTAAAATTAAATTCTATATTAAAAAAAGCTTACAAAAAAAATATAAAACTGTTTTTATCTATTTCTACCTCTATACAAGATTTTTATCATTTATATAAACATACATATTCATATAAAAATATATTATTATCATGCGGATTACATCCTAATTATAAACATACTGATAATGATTTAAAAATTATGAAATCATTAGTAAAAAACGATAAAGTTATTGCTGTAGGAGAAACAGGATTAGATTTTTATAAAAATAAACAAAAAAAAAAAGAACAAATAAAATTATTTGAATACCACATATACATATCTAATAAAATAAAAAAACCTATTATTATTCATAATAGACAAGCTGATAATGAAATATTGAGCATACTTAATACTAATAAAAATAAATTATGTTCCGGAATAATACATTCTTTTACAGGTAATATAGATTTAGCAAGAAAATTACTAAATATGGGATTTTATATATCATTTTCTGGAATTATTACTTTTAAAAAATCAAATAATTTAAGATCAATATTAAAATTTATACCATTAAATAGATTATGTATAGAAACGGACTCTCCATATTTATCTCCTGAACCATATCGCGGAATACCAAATCAACCGTATTTATTATATTATATCGCTAAAAATATCCAAAAATGTCTCAAAATAGATTTTTTAAAATTTACTCATATATTAAATAAAAATTTTTTTACACTTTTTAAAATTAATAAAAATATATATAATATAATAAATTTTAATGATTATTAATTTTTTACTAATTAAATAATCATTTAAAAATCTGCATGTCCTACTGTTCGTGGAAATGGAATGGCTTCTCTAATATTTTTAATACCTGTAATAAACACAATTAATCGTTCTAACCCTAAACCAAAACCAGCATGAGGAACTGTTCCATACCTTCTTAAATCTTGATACCATTCATAATCTTTTTTATTTAATCCCGTTTGATCTATTCTAGAATCTAAATATTTAATTCTATCTTCTCGTTCAGATCCACCGATAATTTCACCAACCTCCGGAATAAGTATATCAAAAGCAGCAACTGTTTTATTATCGCTATTTACTTTCATGTAAAATGCTTTTAATATTTTTGGATAGTTTATAACTATAATAGGCGCTTTAAAATAAATATTTACTAAATATTTTTCCTGATTAGAAGATAAATCTTTTCCCCATACAATTTCATCATCAATAACATCTTTATTGTTCAATAAAATATTAATAATTTCAGTATATTCTATAACTATAAAATCAGTATTTATAAAACTATTAAGACGATTAACAATATTTTTATCAATTGTTTTTTGTAAAAATAGTAATTCTGAAATACAATTATTTAATACACACAAAACAGAATTTTTTAATAATTTTTCTGCAAAAATATATATATCGTTAATATTTGAAAAAGATTTTTCTACTTCTAACATCCAAAATTCTGTTAAATGTTTTTTTGTATTAGAATTTTCAGCTCTAAAAGTAGGACCCAAAGAATAAACTTTTGATAAAGCACAAGCATATGCTTCTAATGTTAATTGACCAGAAACGGTTAAAAATACCTGTTTTTTAAAAAAATCTGTTTTTTTATTACTATCGTTATTTTTAATTTCTCTATGATTATCAATATCTAACATAGATACTTTAAACATAGATCCTGCTCCTTCTGCATTAATACTCGTAATAATGGGAGTTGATACCCATAAGTATCCATATTTATCAAGAAATTGGTGCAATGAGTGAAAAACGACATTTCTAATTCTAGAAATAGCTCTTATTAAATTGGTACGTGGTCGTAAATGACAAAAATTTCTAATATGTTCGATGGTATGTTTTTTAGCAGAAATAGGATATAAATTAGGATGATCGATCCATCCAAGAACAGAAATATGTTTTGCTTTAATTTCGTATATTTGTAAACAACCTTTAGATAAAATCAAAATACCTGAAATCACAACAGAACAACCGATGGTTAATTTTATAATTTCAGTATAATAATTAGATAAAAATTTTGATGCAATAATTTGTACAGTATGTATAGATGAACCATCATATACTGTTAAAAAAGATATTCCTATTTTAGATATTCTATTATTACGTACCCAACCATGAATAGTAATAAATTTATTTATATAATTATTTTTAGTATAAATATCAGATATAGATGTTTTTTTCACAATTATGTCCTATTTAATATATAAAATATATATTTTTATTATTAAAAATATTTTTTTATATCTAATTAATTTATAGTAAAATTAAATAAAATTATTAAAATAATAAAAAAATTTTAATTTATATTTATGTCTGTATAATTTAAAAATAATATTACTATATTAAATACTTATTTATATAAAGTATTTTTACATGTCAAACAACAACATGAATTTAATTTAATTGAACATGTTCGACACTGAATAAATAAACGATGACAAAAATCATTAAAACAATTTATGTGTACACGATCCGTATATTTTTGACAGTTCATACACTTAGATAAAATATCATCTGTAATTTTTTCCGATAAACGAGCATCAAAAACAAAAATTTTTCCTTTAAAATAATTAGGTAAATTATACTTTTTAACTTGTTTAATATAACTTAAAATTCCACCATATATATGATAAACATGAGGAAATCCATAATATTTTAATAACGCAGTAGATTTTTCACAACGAATACCACCTGTGCAATACATAATAATTTTTTTATTTTTATGTAAATCTAAATATTTTGGTAATTTTTCTAATTGTTCGCGAAATGTTTGAGCAGGTAAAGTCATAGCGTTACTGAAATGCCCAATTTCATATTCATAACTATTACGCATATCTAAAAATATACAATTTGGATCAAAAAAATATTTATTTACTAACCACGCGTTTAAATAAATGCCTTGATTACGCCCATAAAAAGAAAAATTTTTAATTTTATTGGATACAATTTGTTTTTTAAATATTATTTTTAAATCCCAAAAAGCTATTTTTTTATCTTCAATAGTGTAATTCATATACATTCGTTTAGTGTTTTTATTAATATTTTTAAAAAAATGTTTAATATACTTATACTGTATAATAGGAATACTAATTAATGCATTAATTCCTTCTTCTGAAATATAAATTCGACCTAAAATATTTTTTTTTTCTAATTTTATTTTAATTAAATTTAATAATTTTTTAGGATCATTAACAAAAAAATATTTATAAAAAGATAAAATCATATGTTTACGACTAATAGAATGTAAATAAATTTTTTTTAAATTAGTTTGTGAATTTTTTTTTATTATCTGATACATAATTTATAACCAATTTTATTGTAATAAAATATTAATTAATACAAAAATTATAGATAAAAATAAATAAAATTCATATAATAAATTTATTTAAAATAAAAAATTTATAATTTTTATATTAATAATATTTTAAATAATCTTTTTTCTGACTAATAATCTTTTTTAAAGAATTTTTGAGATTAATTAATAACAATTTTTTTTCTGATATAAAACATGATGGTGCTTTATTTAAGAAATTTTTATTTAATAATAAAAACCTGATTTCTTGAATTTTTTTGTTAATTGATATAATTTTTCTATTAATACGATTCAATTCTATATTAATATTAAACTGTGAATCAATTAAAATAAATATTTCGACATTATCAATAACTCGCATAATATATGAAGAACGATTATCTAAATCTGCAATTTCTATTAAACCATTTAAATAAGCAATTTTTTTTAATAAAAAATTATTTTCATGTAAAAAAATTCTTTGAGTAAAAGAAATATTTTTCAAATATACTGTCAATAGTTTTGTATGTCTAACTCTAGTATCTACTCGAATACAACGCAAAATAGAAATAATTTTTTTAAACCACGACATAAATTCAATAATATATCTATTGCAAAATGCAATATTATATTGTGGAAATGAATTTAAAAAAATATTAGAATTAAACTCTGCATTTAATTTACATAAAATATTCCAAATGTATGTCGTAATAAACGGCATAATTGGATGTATTATTAATAATAATGAACCTAATATATTTAATAAAGTATTTTTAATTTCTTTTTTTTCATAATCCAAACCAAATTGTAAAATTGGTTTTATCATTTCTAAATATTGATCACAAAATGTATTCCAGATAAATTTATACAATAGTACCGATAAAAGATCAAACCGGAATAATTTTATAAAATTATGATATTTCTTAATAACATTGTTAAATTTAATATAAATCCATTGATCTAATAAAAGAGTAGGGATATTTTTTTTTCGATATATATTATTTTTTACATTTTTAATTACAAAACGACTAGCATGCCAAATTTTATTACAAAAATTTTGATATCCTTTTAAACGATTCATATTCCAGTTAATATTTCTACTCATAGTAGCTAAAGATATAAAAGTATATCTTACTGCATCAACACTATGAGTACTAATACCATTTGGAAAATTTTTTATAGTGTTAATTTTGACTATTTTAGATGTTTTATTATTAATTAAATTTTTCGTTCTTTTTTTAATTAATTCTATTAAACTAATTCCATCAATCATATCTAAAGGATCTAAAACATTTCCGTGAGATTTTGACATTTTTAAACCATCTTCATCTCGTATTAATCCTGTTACATATACTGTTTTAAAAGGAATTTGAGAATTTCCATGTTTATCTTTTATTATATGCATAGTAATCATAATCATACGAGCAATCCAAAAAAAAATAATATCAAAACCACAAACTAAAATATCAGTAGGATGAAACATAGATATTTTTTTTTTATTAATAGGCCAACCTAAACCGGCAAATGTCCACAAACTCGAAGAAAACCAAGTATCTAATACATCCGGATCTTGATTAAGTATAATATCTTTATTTAAAGAATATTCTTGTCGAATAGATTTTTCGTTTTCTCCTACATATATATTATCTTGTAAATCATACCATACTGGAATTTGATGTCCCCACCATAATTGACGAGAAATACACCAATCTTGAATATTATTCATCCATGATAAAAACATATTTGTATATTGTTTAGGTACAAAAACAATTTTTTTTTCTTTTACTGCATTAATCGCTACGCTGGATAATGATTTAGTACTCAAATACCACTGATTCGTTAATTTTGGTTCTAAAATCACACCACTTCTGTCACCGTACGGAACACTATTCGTACATACAATAGATTTTTTTAATAATCCTATTGTTTTTAAAATTAATAAAATTTTTTTACGCACAACAAAACGATCAAGAGACCGTAAATCTTCAGGAACAAAAGAATGAAATATTTTCGTTTTTTTACCAGCATGATCAAAAATATTTAATTTATTTAATATTTTAGCATTTTTTGTAAAAATATTAATCATTGGTAATTTATTACGTTGACCAATATCATAATCATTAAAATCATGTGCCGGAGTTACTTTCATACACCCTGTTCCTTTAGATATATCAATAGACACATCGCTAATAATAGGAATTATTCGATTTATTATAGGAACTATAACAAAGCAACCGATATATTTTTTATATCTAATATCATCTGGATGGACAGCTAATGCAGTATCTCCTAATAATGTTTCAGGTCGAGTTGTAGCGACTACTATTTTTTTTTTATTAATAAATTTAACACGATTACAATCGTATGTTAACAAATATTCAATATACCACATCGTATTATTACCGATACGATTTTCTACTTCTAAATCAGAAACTACGGTCTGTAATTTTGGATCCCAATACACTAATTTTTTTTTTCTATAAATTAATCCGTCTTTATACAACATAATAAAAACTTTTCTAACTGCAATAGAAAAATCAGAATCTAATGTAAAACGAACTTTATCCCAATTAATCAAATGACCTAATCGTTTAATTTGATTAAACATAATAGATTCAGATTTTTTTTTCCAATCAAAAATTTTATCAATAAATTCTTTTCTAGAATATAAATTTTTATTTTTACCCTCCTTTTTTAACAAATGTCGTTCAACAATCATTTGTGTTGCAATTCCGGCATGATCAGTACCCATTTGTAATAAAGTATTTTTACCAGACATACGATAATATCGTATCAAAACGTCCATAATGGTTTGTTGAAACGCATGTCCCATATGTAAATATCCAGTTATATTAGGTGGCGGGACCATTATACAAAAATTATTATTTTTAATTTTATTTTTATTATCGTGATTACAAGAATTTTGATTATTTTTACAGAATTTTTGTATTTTTTTTTCTATTATAGAAAAATTATAATTTTTATCCATTTTTTTTATTTATTTATATTGGTTTGTTTAATTTAATATTGTTTATATAATTATATTTTTAAAATTTTAAACTGATTGTAAAAATATATTTTTAATTATATTGATATATCAAAATATATAAACATAATTATTAATATTATATATGTTAAGATAATTATTTTTATTCAAATATTATAAAAAACAATATTGTTTAATACCATATTGGTATATATGATATTTATCACAAAGTGTGATACTCATTAATTTATATAATATTTATTAGTATAAGCTATATTAAATATATATTTAGTTAAATTTATTAAATAAAATATATATAAAATTATTACATAAATATAACAATAAGAATTATTCCTGAAAAATAATAATTATATTTTTAAGAAAAATAATTCATTTAAAATATAAATATAGTAATTATAATTAACAATTTAAAATATACAAAAATTATGTTACATTAACATAATTGAATAATACTTAAATATACATTGTAAAACATAATTTTATTATTATCAATTAAATTTAAATATAACTGGGTAGATTTAATCATATTAAAATTAATTAATTTATTAAAATACATTTAAGTAAAAAATAAAATTTATATATAAAATATTCATATATTTAGTATGTTAGAATTAACTATATATAGAATATATCTTGATTTATAATTAATTAAAAATTAATGTTTTAACGAATCAATTAATACAATTAATAATTAAATACTAATTTTTTATTAAATATATTTTATATACTAAAAATTCATTTAAAAATGACATAAAGTATCATTTATATAAAAATTAAATTTTAATCAGTAAAAATCAATTTATATGTATGAGAATTTATATGAAAACATTATATAAAAAAAGTTGTTTAAAATTATCAAATTTTACATGCGAAGAAATATTTTATTTAATACAATTATCGAAATTTTTAAAAAAACATAAACACAATAAAACAGAAAAAAAATATATACAGGGAAAAAATATAGCGCTAATTTTTGAAAAACAATCTACTAGAACAAGATGCGCCTTTGAAGTTGCTGCGCATGATCAAGGAGCACATACTACATATATAGGACCTAATGATACACATATCGGATATAAAGAATCTATTGAAGATTCTGCTAAAATATTAGGCACCATGTACGATGGTATCCAATATAGAGGATTTAGTGATACAGTACTTAAAGATCTTAAAAAATATTCAAAAATACCTATTTGGAACGGTTTAACGGATAAATTTCATCCTACTCAAATTCTAGCAGATTTATTTACTATAATAGAAACTTTTCCTAAAAAATCATTAAAAAAAATTCACTGCGCATATGTAGGAGATGCTCAAAATAATATCGCTAATTCATTAATTGAAGCAGCCAATATCATAAATTTTAAATTAAACATTGTTGCTCCTAAGTCATATTGGCCTCAGAAAAAACTATTAACTAAAAATTATTCTTTGAATAACAACCAAAAAAATATTTTTTATACTGATAAAATTCAAGAAGGTGTAAGAAATGTTGATTTTATTTATACAGATGTATGGGTATCTCTAGGGGAGAGTGATGATGTGTGGGGTTCACGAATAGAAGAATTATATCCATATCAAATAAACAAAAAAATGTTAAATATGACTAATAATCCTGATGTAAAAATATTACATTGTTTACCTGCATTACATAATAAAAAATCTTTAATAGGATTAAAATTACATAATAAATTTAAAATTAACAATGGATTAGAAATTACCGATGATATTTTTAATTCTAGTATTAATCTTAGTTTTCAGCAATCTGAAAATAGATTACATACTATTAAATCTTTATTAGTATCGTGTTTGTCCGAAGAAAAAATTTTTTAATAAAAAATTTTAATTAATGATTTAAAAAATTATATTTAATTATATTTTTATAAAAAACTTTAATATTTATAAATAAAAAATTGAGCTCTATATGTTAAAAGAAAAATGTACATTCAAAAAACCGTTTGGACCATATTCACCTATTCTAAAGATAAATAATTTATTTTTTATTTCCGGGCAAATTCCAGTAGACCAAAATACAGGACTTATACCAAAATATTTAACTGAACAAACAACTTTAGTGTTAAATAATATTAACACACTATTAAAAGAAAATCAGTTAAGTGTCAAAAATATTATTAAAACTACAATTTTTACAACAAAAATAAATAAATTAAAAGAAATCAATTTATTCTATCAAAAATTTTTTGATAAACATACTACAATATATCCAACACGATCATGTATTGGTATATCAGAATTGCCCAAAAAAGTATTCATAGAAATTGAAGCAATAGCATCTATATAATAAACATAAATAAAAATATGCCACTTCGTGGCATAAAATTAATATTTTAACCAAAATTAAACCAAATTAATCACACCACCTGAATATTAAAAATTATTTGTTTTATAATTTTGACGATTTCGGGATATAAATTTTTTTTTATTTTCACGAAATCCAGCTTGTGTTATTAATTTAATATTAATGGGTTTATTTAAAATACGCGTACGTGATAAACAAATTAGCAATCGATTAGAATGATTCTGTGGTAATTCAACTGTAGAATAACTAGTAAATAATCGGATATTTCCAATTAATCGACTACTAATATCTCCTTCATTTGCAATAGCTCCTACGATGTGACGAACTTCTATTCCATCATGACGACCTACTTCAATACGACATAATACCATATTATCTAATTTTTTACGATCTGACATAAAACGAGAGTTTGAATATATTTTATTAACAATAAATTTCTTTCTATTAGCCATAATAAATGAAGAATTATTTTTAAAAGATATAAATGAATATTTTTTATCCGGCGGTATAATTAATGGACGCTCTCCCTGTACTAATCTTAATAATGCTGCCGATAATTTTTCAAAATCCAAACTATCTTTTAAATTTAATTTATATAATAATAATTTATATGATTCTAAATCAGAACTATCTAATTGATTTTGTATTTTTTCCGAAATAACTTTTAATCGGCATTGCGCTACAAGTTCAGATTTCGGTAATTCTATTTCTTGAATAGAGTGCTTTATAATTCTTTCAATATTACGTAATAATCTACGTTCACGATACTCTACAAACAGCAATGCTCGGCCTGCTCGGCCTGCTCGACCTGTACGACCAATACGATGCACGTATGATTCAGCATCCATTGGAATATCATAGTTAATAACAAAACTAATTCGATCTACATCTAATCCTCTAGCAGCAACATCTGTAGCAATTAATATATCTAATTTTCCTGTTTTTAATCGTTCTAATGTTTGCTCTCTTAATAATTGGTTCATATCACCATTTAATGCAGCACTATTATATCCATGCTTTTCTAATGTTTCAGATACTTCCAAAGTAGCACTTTTAGTACGTACAAAAATAATAGTTGCCGAAAAATCTTCAACTTCTAAAAATCGAATTAAAGCATCAGTTTTTTTGCCACGTACTATCCAATAACTTTGTTGTATATCAGGACGTGTCACTCCGGTAGATTGTATCTTAACTTCTTTAGGAAAATTCATAAAGCGTTGAGATATCCTACGAATCATATTAGGCATTGTAGCCGAAAATAATGCAGTCTGATGTTTTTTGGGAATTTTTGACATAATATTTTCTACATCTTCTATAAATCCCATACGCAACATTTCATCTGCTTCATCTAAAACCAAACTGTGTAAATGTATTAAATTTAAAGTACCTCTTTTTAAATGATCTAATAATCGACCAGGAGTTCCTACAATAATTTGAGGACCTTTTCTTAGTGTTTGTAATTGAATTTCATATCTTTGACCGCCATATAATGCTAATACTTGCGTTCCCATAAGATACTGAGAAAAATCAAAAAATGCTTTTGCTACTTGTATAGCTAATTCTCGAGTTGGTACTAAAACTAAAATTTGGGGAGATTTTAAAGAAATATCAATATTATGTAACAACGGCAATGCAAATGCAGCTGTTTTACCGCTACCCGTTTGAGCCATACCTAATACGTCTTTTCCGGATAATAAATAAGGGATACAAATAGATTGAATTGGTGAAGGCTTTATATATCCTAGTTTTTTTAGAGATTTCAATAAAACAGGATTAAGTCCAAAAATAGAAAAAGAATGATGAATTTGAGTCATGCAGAGTATAAGCCTCTTTATGTTACAACCATGCCAGTCTACTACATAACTCGTAATGAAAATTTTTTATATTTTTACGAAAGAGTATGAACAGGCTAAATTGCATGTATATAATTTTTTAAAAATAGCAGAGTTTTCAATAAAAAATATAAATATTAAAAATATTTTATTTTTATAAATAAAATAATAAAAATTCATTATACAATAAATGTTAAAAATAAGATAGTCAATATAAATTATAAAAATAAATAGAATTTTTATAATTTATCTAATAAATTGGTATCTTTCATGCTTAAACGAATACGACCTTGTCGATCTACTTCTAATACTTTCACAAAAATGACTTGATCAATTTTTAAATAATCAATAACTTTATCTACTCTTTTATGTGAAATTTGTGAAATATGTATTAATCCTTCTCGCCCAAAACCAATAGAAACAAAAGCTCCAAAATCTAAAATACGTGTTACTTTACCGGAATAAATCTTTCCAATTATAATATCTTCAGTAATTTCTTTAATTCTACGAATAGCATGCTTCGCTTTGTCTCCTGCCGTAGCTGAAATTTTAACTATTCCATCATCTTTAATTTCAATAACTGTACCCGTTTCTTCAGTTAACATTCTGATAATAGAGCCGCCTTTACCAATTACATCTTTTATTTTTTCTGGATTAATTTTCATAGTATATATTCTGGGAGCAAATTTAGAAATATCACTTCTAGGAATATGTAACGTAGTTTCCATAATATCTAAAATCTTTAATCTTGCAGATTTTGCGTGATATAATGCTGCTTTAATAATATCACTAGTAATATCGGAAATTTTTATATCCATTTGTAAAGCAGTAATACCTATCCTGCTACCAGCTACTTTAAAATCCATATCTCCTAAATAATCTTCATCTCCTAAAATATCTGATAAAATTATATAAGAATCTTGTTCTTTTATTAAACCCATAGCAATTCCAGCAACAGCTGACTTAATAGGAACTCCGGCATCCATTAAAGCTAAAGAAGCACCACAAACAGAAGCCATAGAAGACGAACCATTAGACTCAGTAATTTCAGAAACTAAACGAATAGTATATGGAAATTCCTCAATATTCGGCATAACAGCCAAAAAACTACGTTTAGCAAGTTTACCATGACCAATCTCTCTTCGTTTTGGTGATCCTACTACTCCGATCTCACCAACAGAATATGGAGGAAAATTATAATGAAATAAAAAATTATCAGTTCTGTCTCCTAGCAAATCATCTAAATTTTGTGCATCCCTAGATGTTCCTAGGGTAGCTGACACTAATGCTTGCGTTTCTCCCCGGGTAAATAAAGCAGATCCATGAACACGAGGAAGAATTCCTGTTCTTACATCAATTGGTCTAATCTCATTATTCGTACGTCCATCAATTCTTAGCTTACCTTTTAAAATACGTTTGCGAACAATATTACGTTCTAATAAGTAAACTGCTTCTTCAATTTTAGAACTAGTTAATAAACTATCGTGATCTAATAAATCTATAATTAATTTTTGTTTAATTTCGTTTAATTTATTTAATCTCTCTTTTTTTGTAAAAATATGATATGCATATTTAATATCTTTTTTAGCTCTTTTAGAGACTAAGTTATATAAAATATTATCAGCAGTATATAAATCATAACTAACATTAGGAGTTTTATTTGCTTTTTCAGAAAAAAAACAAATATTATCAATCAATGATTTTTGATTTTCATGTCCAAACAAAATAGCGTTTAAAATATCTTCTTCAGATAAAATATGTGCTTCAGCCTCAACCATTAAAATAGTATCTTTAGTTCCTGATACTACTAAATCTAAACAACTTTTTTTAATTTTTTCTATTGATGGATTTAAAATATACTGATTATTTAATAATCCTACTCGAGCAGCTCCTACAGGACCTGAAAAAGGTAATCCGGATAAACATAATGCAGCCGATACTCCAATAATAGAAATTATATCAGGATTAATTTGAGGATTTACTGAAATAACTGTTGCAATAATTTGAACTTCATTCAAAAAATCTTTAGGAAACAATGGACGTATTGGTCTATCAATTAATCTAGAAATTAAAATTTCATTCTCACTAGGACGTCCTTCTCTACGAAAAAACCCACCAGGAATTCTACCTGCAGCATAAGTACGTTCTTGATAATTAACAACTAAAGGAAAAAATTTTTGTCCAGACAACACGGGAGCGCCGCTAACTATAGTTACCAGTACAGTAGTATCGTCCATACTAGCTAAAACTGAAGCAGTAGCTTGTCGAGCAATTACCCCTGTTTCTAAAACAATAGAATGCTGACCATATTTAAATTTATGTATAATTGGTTTTAACAAAATTAATATCCTTAAATAAAAATAATTTAAAAAATATTTATATATTAATAAAAACAGTATAATATAAAATATTTTTTTAAAAATTAAAATTATATTAGTAATAAATATATAAATACATAGAAAAGAGCTATAATAGCCCTTTCCTGTAAATAAATTATACTCTATTTTTAATAAATTTTAATGCTATAAAATAACTATTTTACGACAACTTAATAGCGTAAGCTGAGCTCTTTAATTAAAGAAAGATAGTGTTGATGTTGATGAAACTTAATATAATCCAATAATTTTCTACGTCGAGAAACTAGTTTTAATAAACCCTTGCGACCACAATGATCATTACGATGCAAAATAAAATGTTTTTGTAAATAATTTATTTTCCATGTTAATAATGCAATTTGTACTGACGAATTGCCAGTATTACTATTCGAATTTCCATATTTTAAAATCAAATCTTGTGTTGCTGATGTATTTTTTAACATAAAAACTCCTATATATAAATTTACCAAAAATAAAAATCAAATATGTTATTTTTAATTCATTACAACTAACTTTGTAAAATACATTTCGGAACCAATAATCCTAATTTATTTATTTTTCCAATTCCTAAAAACATATTATTTATACCCGCTACAACTCGTACCAAGCCAATTTTAGAAAATAAAAACACAGATATACATATTTTTTTTTTAAAATTTTCTATATCTTTATTAAATAATTTTATCTGAGGATATTGTAAAAACATAGAACTTACAGGTAATAAAAATGTTTTTAACATATTTTTTTTATAAAAACGATATGTTTGTTTCGTGTATTTATTTTCAACAAAATATAAATTCGACAAATTCACTAGCTGTGATGAATAATATGGTCCAATTTGTAAGCGACGTAAAAAAACAACATGTGCGCCACATTTTAAAATATTACCAATATCATATACTAAACTACGAATATATGTTCCTTTTGAACACAATACTGTAAATTCTAAAAATTTGTCAATTCTCTTAATAAAATTTAATTGATAAATAATAACTGTTCGTGGATACCGAGATATAACGATTCCTAATCGAGCATATTTATATAATGGAGTTCCATGATATTTAATAGCTGAAAACATAGGTGGAATTTGTTTTACTGCACCGATAAATTTATTTAAAATATTAATAATATTGTTTGTGCTAACATATACTGAACGAGTATATAATACTTCACCTGATAAATCTCCAGTATCTGTAACTACACCTAATTTTGCAATTACATGATATTTTTTTATTGAATTTGTTAAATATTTTGAAAATTTTGTTGCATTATTAAACAAAATAGGTAAAACACCAGTAGCTATAGGATCTAATGAACCAGTATATCCGGCTTTATGTCCATAAAAAATTTTTCTAACATGCTGTAATACACCATTAGATGAAATATCTTTTGGTTTATCTAGTAATAATATTCCGGAATTATTTTTAATATTTTGATAGGCCATTGTAAAACCTAAATATATAAGATTTTATAATATATTTGGTCACTTATTTAAATTTAATATTTTTAATTAAATTAGAAACAAACATTCCTGTAGTATAAGACGTATCATAAATAAAATTCAGTTTAGGAATAACACGAATCAGAACATTTTTATTAATAAGCGAACGAATAAATCCTTCTGATTTCTGTAAAATCTTTAATACTAATTTAATGCGATGATTATCTTGACAATTTAAACATGTAAAAAATATTTTAGCATAACTTAAATCTGAAGATAATTTTACTTCTAATATTGTAATCAAAAAATTTAATCTTGGATCTCGTAAATATCTTTGAACAATTATAGCAATTTCTTTATGTAGAATACGCTCTAACCGTATTAATCGACTAAAATTCTTTAACATATTATTTTCCGATAATAATAAATATCAATATATATATCAGAGAATACTTATCATTTAATTTCAATATAAAAGATTATTTATTTTAAAAACTGAAATACTTCAATCATATCTCCTATACGGACATCATTATAATTTTTAACCCCAATACCACATTCAATACCGCTACGAACTTCTATAACATCTTCTTTAAAGCGACGTAGTGACTCTAGTTCTCCCTCATAAATTACAATATTATTACGCAACACTCTTATCGGATTATCTTTTTTAATAACTCCTTCTTTTACCATACATCCTGCTACTAAACCGAATTTAGGAGTTTTAAATATACTTCTAACTTCTGCTAATCCAATTATTTTTTGTTTATTAATCGGTACCAATAAACCGGACATAACAACTTTAATATCATTAATTAAATTATATATTATTGAATAATATCGAATATTTAAATTCTCTGATTCTATAATTTTTCTTGCAGAAATATCTGCACGAACATTAAATCCTATTAAAGTGGATGTAGTGGTGATACTTAAATGAGCATCTGTTTCTGTAATTGATCCTACACCTGACATGATAATATTAATTTTAATAATTTTATCAGATATTAAATGTAATGAATCTAATATTACTTCTAAAGAACCCTGCGTATCTGTTTTTAAAATAATATTTAAATCAGATATCTTTTTTGAACTAATTTGATCAAATAAATTATTCATATCAAATTTTTTTTTGTTTAATAATTTAATATCTCGATATTTTATTTTTCGATATAACGATAATTCTCTAGCTTTTTTTTCATTACGAACTACAACTAATGTATCGCCTGTTTTAGGTACACCAGATAAACCAAAAACTTCTATTGGAATTGATGGTCCAGCTAAAGAAATATTTTGATGAAATTCATTTCTAAGTGATTTAATTTTACCGTATTCTATTCCACAAATAACTACATCGTGTATATGTAAAGTTCCTTCATTTATTAAAACTGTAGCTACCGGTCCTCGTTGAGTATCTAAAAAAGATTCAATTACTATACCTGTAGCCATTCCTGTGTGTACTGCTCTTAATTCTAGTATTTCAGCTTGTAATAAAATCGCAGATAATAAATTATTAATACCAAAACCTGTTTTAGCTGATACTAATACAAATATATTTTCTCCGCCAAATTCTTCAGAAATAACAGAATACTTCATCAATTCTTTTTTTATTTTAATTATATTAGATTTTGTTTTATCAATTTTATTAATAGCTACTATAATTGGTACATTTGCATTTTTAGCATGCTGAATAGCTTCTATAGTTTGAGGCATAACCCCATCATCTGCTGCTACTACTAAAACTACTATATCAGTAATTTTAGTTCCTCTTGCTCGCATAGCAGTAAAAGCAGCATGACCCGGAGTATCAAGAAATGTAATAATACCCTGAGGTGTTTTAACGTGATACGCACCAATATATTGCGTAATACCTCCTGCTTCTTTAGACACTACTTTAGTAGATCGAATATAATCTAATAATGATGTTTTGCCATGATCTACATGCCCTACCAAAGTAACAATAGGCGACCTAGTTTTTTGTATACCATCACCAAAATCACGATCTTGCATTAAAGAAATTTCTAACATATTATCTGGTTGTATATACGCTTTATGACCCATTTCTTCTATTATTAATTGAGCGGTATCTTGGTCTAAAATTTGAGTAAAAGTTGCCGAAATACCTAAATTAAGTAACATCTTAATAATTATAGAATGTTTAACTGCCATTTTTTTAGACAATTCTAATACTGATATAGTGCTACCTATACTAATTGTTTTATTTAAAATTTTAGTAGGTTTGTTAAATTTTTGATGTAAAATAGAATTTTTTATTAAATATGCTTTATTTTGTTGTTTATAATTCGAAAATCTTTTTTCAGACCCTTTTACAGAAAATATATTATTTTTTTTTTTAATAATTTTATTTTTAACAAATCTAATAGATTTTTTATTATCAATATAATTACTCGTTACACTATTCAA
Organism: Buchnera aphidicola (Cinara kochiana kochiana); assembly: GCF_900698905.1. Lineage (NCBI taxonomy): Bacteria > Pseudomonadati > Pseudomonadota > Gammaproteobacteria > Enterobacterales > Erwiniaceae > Buchnera > Buchnera aphidicola. The sequence goes on from NZ_LR217707.1 coordinate 281,553, forward strand.
ATCTTTTGTATTATTTGTTTTTTTATCATTCAAAGGTATCGTAGAATTAGAATTATTTTGTTTAATCATTAATGCATGATTTTTGTTTGTCTGATTACAAATTATATTTTTTTTAGATACAAATTTTTTAAATACATTATTTGTATTTATCAATGTTTTTTTATGATCTTTAATTAATAATTTATTATCATGTTTATCTCTTATTTTTTTAAATTTCACTGGTAAAATTATCTCTTTTATTTTAAAGGTACATTCAATTAAAAATTAATATTATAAAATTTATTTTATCAAAGATATAAACATATATTATGTATATTATTCTTAAATGTTTAAAGTAATATTATTTTAAACAATTGTTTATATTATTATTAATATATATACTATATATAGTACATATATAATATTATTAATAAATAATAATTAGAATATTAATAATAATATATGTAATATTTTAAGTTAATAAATATTATATAAATTTCTTAAAAAATGATTTAATATTTTTTAAAAGATTTATAATTATGTTTATAATAGATTTCATATTTTATACTCCATATTATTTATTTTCATGAAACCAACAAATATTTCTAGCTTCCATGATTAATTTACCGGCTTGTGTAGATGTTAACGCCGCAATATCATTTAAATCATCAATACTTTGTTCGGCAAGATGCTCTACCGTATATATTTTTTTTTCTATTAACTTTTGAACAACAATTTTATTAATATACTTTAAATGCAATAATTCTGAATCAATATAATTTTTGTTAAAATGTTTAACTAATTTTACTGGATCACTTTTCAAGATAAACATAGCTTTTCTTTGTACATTTAATATTACATCATTTTTAATACCCGTAATAGATAATAAAGTATGTATTGATGCATTAGCAATAGCTTGTATTGAAGAAAATCCTGCACTAATTAATATTGAAATATCATTATCAGTAAGTTTCAATTCGTTTTTAAAAATCTGAAAAAATTCATTTTTTTCTAATTTATTAGTTTTTTTCAAATCATTTGAAGTCATAATATTGAGTTCCCATCCTGTCAATTGTGATGCTAAACGAACATTTTGTCCATTCCTCCCAATTGCTTGAGCTAAATTACAAGATTTAACAGATATATTGATAGTATGAGTATTATTATCTAAAATAATTGATGATACATCAGCAGGAGACATAGAATTAATTACAAATTTTTCTGGATTATTATCCCATAAAATTACATCAATTCTTTCGCCGCATAATTCACTAGAAACTGCTTGTACTCGAGCTCCTCTCATACCTACACATGCTCCTACAGGATCAATTCTACCGTCATATGTTGTAACAGCTATTTTAGATCGCGATCCAGGATCACGTGCAATAGCTTTGATTTCTATTAATTTTTCTCCAATTTCAGGAACTTCAATACGAAATAATTCAATTAACATATCAGATCTAGATCGACTCATCAATAATCGAGCACCATGTGTTTCATTAGAAATATTATACAATAAACCTCGCACTCTATCATTAATTCTAAAATTTTCTCTGGGGAGCATGTCTTCTCGCGTAATTATGCCTTCAACACTATTACCAACATCTAAGATGATGTAATCTCTGCTAATTTTTTTCACCGTTCCTACAATAATATGACCTTTTTTTTTATAAAATTGATTAATACTAATTTCTCGTTCAGCTTCTCTTACTTTTTGTATAATAACTTGCTTCGCTATTTGAGTAGCAATACGATCAAAAGTTACTGAATTAATACAGTCTTCCATATAATCATCTAATTGTATAGTATTATCTTCAAAACGAGCCGCTTCTAATGTAATTTCTTTAGTTGGATTAGATACAATATTTACTACTAACCATCTTCGATATGTATTAAAACTACCGTTTTTTCGATTTATACATACTCTAATATTAATATCTTGATCATATTTTTTTTTAGTAGCAATAGCTAAAGCGCTTTCTAACGCTTCAAAAATTTTTTCTCTTGGAATAGATTTTTCGTGTGAAACAGCATCTACTACAGATAATATTTCTTTGTTCATATCAGTTATCCTTAAATTAAAAATGGATATATTCAACCAAATAAACAATTCAAAAGAAAAATAAATTTTTATTAATCCAAATAAATAATAATATTTTATGTATAAAATTAATTTTAATCATATTTAATAATTTTTGTAGTAAATATTACTAATCAAAAACGGTATATATAAAACATTTATAACAAAAAACCCCGAGCTGTTCGGGGTTAAAATATTAAATATCTACTGTAATACAAATAAATGCAATTTAAAAATTAAAAAAGAAAGAAAAAAGAAACATAATTTATGCCGAAGACGGGACTTGAACCCGTATACTTATTTTAATTAAGTACTACCCCCTCAAGATAGCGTGTATACCTATTTCACCACTTCGGCTAAAGTTTTTATACTAGTATAATTTATAAATTTATACTAAATAAATAAAATAATTAAAAATAAAAATATTATTATTATCTGTTATTACTATATAAAATATTTGTATTACTTAAATTGATAATATGTAATAAAAATTATTTATCAATAATCATATATGTAAACTACTATTTGCCCATATACTAAACCTACATAGTAGTACACTCACTATAAAAAATAGGACTATTAATACTAATATTATGTATATAATTGCATGACTTTTTGAATGTTCAGTAAACAATTGAGATGAATAATCATTAGTATTAGCAGATAAATTATTACCTGAACTATATTGAAATATAATAGTAGTAATTAATAAAAAAGAAATAACAATAAACATAATTAATAAAAAAAAATGCATAACAACACCGTATATATTATTATAATATTGATGATATTATAATTAATAAATATAAATATTTATTTATATATCTAATCACTCAATAATCATATTATTTATTATTACATATATTGTACAATAATATACTAAAATAAAATACTATATATAAAGATTTTTATATTTAAATAACTATATGTAAAAATAATTACTTATATATATATCAGAAGTAATTATTTTGTCTATAAAAAATTTAAAAAATATTATATAAATTTAATTATATTGCCAATATTTTAATTAAATATATATGAAAATATTATATCATTTATATATATCTATTATTTATAGTAATACCTAAAAAGATATATACACAGATAAATTAAAAATTTATCTTTATTGACTATTTACAATTTATATTAATATAATAATCATCAATTCATATATTATTCATAATATTATAGTTAATAATTTTTATTTTTAGTTAATTTTAAAAACATAAATTCATGTACATATATTAATATATCTAATTTAAATGATGTTAAAATATATAAAACAATAATAAGTATTATAATTACAAATAAAATATATAAATATCAAATATTATATAAATTATATTTATATATGGGGCTTAAATTACATATACAAATTAATATATTTAAATATATTACATATTAAATATTTAAAATACAATCACGTACTATTTTAAATACACTAATGATATCTATCGTTTTAAATAGATACCATTATATTACAACATATTAATAATATACAAATAAATGTAAAAAAATATTTTTTTAATAACCACTTAAAAAATAAAATACTAGCTATTGCAATAAAATAATTTATATAAATCACATATAAAATATAAAAATTAATAATTTAAATTTTTGTACATAATAAAAATTATTTTTATCGTAAATTCCATCCTTCCGGTTCACGAACTGTTTTTCTAGACATTAAATCATCAATTTGTAATAAATTAATAGTTTCATATTTTATTAAAGCATCCTTCATTGCATGTAAAATATCAATATTTTCATTTAAAATTTTTTTTGCACGTTGACAATTTATTTCAATTATTGATTTTACTTCTTCATCAATAATCTGAATAGTTTTATCAGAAAAGCGTTTTAATTGAGATCCAGATTTTTCTAAAAAAAATTCTTTATCTTCATTCATATATAATATCGGACCTAATTTATCCGAAAAACCCCACTGAGTTACCATTTTTCTAGCTAAATCAGTAGCTATTCTAATATCGTTAGACGCACCAGTTGATACTTTATCTGATCCATAAATAATTTCTTCTGCTAAACGTCCTCCATATAATGTAGCAATCTGGCCTTCTAACTTCTGACGATGTGTAACTAATACATCAATATCATTTGTTGGCAAAAATAACGTAATACCTAAAGCTTGTCCTCGAGGAATAATTGTAACTTTATGTAACGGATCATGACTGGGAACTAGTCTTCCAACAATTGCGTGCCCAGATTCATGATAAGCGGTAGATTCTTTTTGATGTTCAGTCATAACAATAGATCGTCTTTCAGATCCCATGATTATCTTATCTTTCGATATTTCAAATTCTAACATAGTAATTGCTATTTTATGACAGCGAGCTGCTAATAAAGCTGATTCATTTACTAAATTAGCTAAATCAGCTCCAGAAAATCCAGGAGTACTTCTAGCAATTACTATCGGTATTACATCATTGGCAACAGAAACTTTACGCATATGAATTTTTAAAATTTCTTCTCGGCCAAGCAGATCTGGCAATGATACTACTACTTGACGATCAAATCTACCAGGCCTTAATAAAGCTGGATCTAGTACATCCGGTCGATTTGTTGCTGCAATTAAAATAATTCCTGTATTAACTTTAAATCCATCCATTTCAACTAATATTTGATTTAAAGTTTGTTCACGTTCATCATGATTGTTTCCTACACTTGTACCTCTCTGTTTACCAACAGCATCAATTTCATCAATAAAAATTATACAAGGAGCATATCTTCTTGCATTTTCAAACATATCACGTACTCGAGAAGCTCCGACTCCTACAAACATTTCTACAAAATCAGATCCTGAAATTGTAAAAAAGGGAACATTAGCTTCACCTGCAATTGCTTTAGCTAATAAAGTTTTTCCGGTACCCGGAGGACCAACCATCAATATGCCTTTAGGTATTTTTCCTCCTAATTTTTGAAATCTTCCCGGCTCCTTTAAATATTCAACTATTTCAGACACATCTTCTTTTGCTTCTTTACATCCAGCAATATCTGAAAAAGTAATATTAATCTTACTATTAGATAACATTTTAGCTTTACTTTTACCAAAAAATAATGCTCCTTGTCCATTACTATTAGATATTATTTTTGTTAAAAAGAACCACATTATTGTTGATAAAAAACCAGGAAAAATAGATGACAACGTAGATATTAAAAAATTAGATGCTTGCGGAACAGGTCCAGCAATAATAACGTTTTTTTCTAATAATGAGTGCAGTAATTGGGGATCATGAAAAGGAATATACGTAATATACTTCGTCATATCTTTTTTAGTAACTTCTACTTTTTTATCATTAATTTGAATTTTAATAATATTATCATTATTAACGTCTGATAAAAATGTAGAATAATTAACACGAGAATTATTTATAGAATATATATTTAAATGATGAAACAATAATATTGATATAATTGAAACAAAAAAACAACAAATTAAATTTTTAACCATATTAATTAAACGATAACCTCACTTTACACTAATATTAAAATCAAAAAAAATTATATTTTAATTCTACGAGCTATAATGAATACTTCTCGAGAGTTAACACGCGAAGAGCGTGGCTTATAAATTTTTACTATTTTAAACATATTAAAAATTTTCTGTACGTGTTCATTAAAACCATAACCTTGAAATAATTTCATTACTAAACATCCATGCATTGATAATACAGATGTAGAAATTTTTAATACAATATTGCTTAATTTAAACATATTAACATTATCTACAATAGAACAACCGCTAATATTCGGCGATATATCAGACATAATAACATTCCAAGAATATTTTTTTAAACTAATAAAAATTTTTCGTTGAACCAATATATTAGCGATATCTACATGAAAAAAGGTTACATTTTTTAATGGACGCATCGGTAAAATATCATACGCAAAAATCATTCCCGATTTTCCAATTTTTTCAAGAGCATACTCTGACCAACCACCCGGATTAGATCCTAAATCTATAATTTTCATTCCAGTATGAAAAATTTTTTCTGATTCATTAATTTCTTTTAATTTAAACCATGCTCTAGATCTTAATTTTTTTCTATTTCTTTCTTTGACATAAGGATCAGAAAAATGACGTTTCAACCAATTTTTGGATTTATTTGATCTTTTTATTGAAATCATAATCTCGTTTTATACAAAAAATAATAAAATATAAAATTAAATAAAAAAATTTAAAAAATACAAATAAAATCATTAATTTATATAAATATTAAATAATTATTTAATTATTAAAAATATGTAAAATATATCTTTATATATATTTATAAATTAAATAAAATTATCTGATATAAAAAAAATCTATCTTTAATTTACTTAAAAATTTACTGATTCAAGCAAATCAATACTTTAATAAAAAATATTCTATCAAATATAAATATATCTTTTTATATATACTCAATTTTTTTAATTAAATATTCTACAGAACCTGAAGGAGTTTTTACTGTTACAATATCTTTTTCTTTTTTTCCAATTAATGCTCGTGACATAGGCGAATAAATAGAAATAGAACATTCTTTACAGTTTGCTTCATCGTCACCAACAATAGTATATATAAAAATTTTATTAGTACGTATTTGCGATACTACTACAGTAGATCCAAAGATAACAATCCCTTTAAAAGGTATTTTAGTAACATCAATAATTTCCGCGCATAATAATTTATTTTCAATTTCGCAAATTTTATTTTCACAAAAACTCTGTTCTTCACGTGCAGCATGATATTCTGCATTTTCTTTTAAATCACCTAATTGTCGAGCATTAGAAATTGCCTCTACAATAGATGGTCTTGTAACATACTTTAGTTTTTTTAATTCAGATTTTAATATATTATAACCCCGTAATGTCATTGGAACTTTATTTAACAATCTTATTCCCCCTTTTATATCAACATATCATGATTAAATATAAATTATCTATACATATATATAATAAAAAAATTATTATAATAAATAATATTATCAACAATATAGATTATTATTGAATATTTAGATACTATATATTATATATAATATATAGTAATATATATATTTTGTTATCTAATAAATTAAATTATTATCGATCTATTTAATGTATGTTATGATTATTTAAATTTTAAAAATATTCACATATATAAAGATATATTCATGTTAATATATATTATACCTATAAATCAGTAATCATAGATAGTTACTAATTATTAATAAATTAAATTAATATTTCACTATTGAGTTAAAACTATGGATTCAGATAAAATCTGCACTATAATTAAAAAAAAATTAAAATTAAAAAAAATATTTATATCAAAATATAATAATAATATCTCTATTACTGCAATAGGAGATTTTTTCATAGGAATGAATTCTTTAGAGAAACAAAAACATATATACACAATATTAATGCCATATTTTATCAAAAAAAAAATTCATGCTATTACAATCAATACATATACGATATCTGAATGGAAAAAAACTCACATTAAGGAATAAAAATATTATCTATTATAAATAGATAACATTAATTATTATTAGCTAATACTTAAAAAACATATATAATTATTACATGTGATCTACTATATGATATATTTATATTAAAAATAAAATATTTTATTAAAAAATACGATAATTTTTTAAATATTTTAATAATTATTAATATAATCTTTATAAATTAATATAAAATATTAACTAAATTAAATAAACATATTTATATATAAAGTATATATTTTATTTATACAAAAATATATTTTTATTTTTAAATATTTTATAAATATTCATTTATTCAAGACATATTTTTTAAAAAATATATTATAATAAAAATATTTTTTCAATTTAAAAGCGCACAGAGAAAAAATTATGTATGCTATATTTTTAGATCGTAATAAACAATATAAAGTAAAATTTGGCGAAATTATTAGACTAGAGAAAATAAATATAAAGATTGGAGAAATTATCATTTTTAAAAAAATAATACTGTTATCCAGTAATCAAAAAATATCTATTGGACAACCAATACTACAAAATATTTCTGTAGAAGGATTAGTATGTAATCACGGTAGATATAAAAAAATAAAAATTATAAAATTTAATCGTCGTAAACATTACAAAAAAAGTCAAGGACATAGACAATACTATACAGAAATTAAAATTAAAAATATAAAATATTAAAAATATAACTGAGGAATATAAAATGGCTCATAAAAAAGCAGGAGGTTCTTCTAGAAATGGTAGAGATTCTCACTCAAAAAGATTAGGTGTCAAAAAATTTGGAGGAGAACACGTATATCCGGGAAACATTATAATTAAACAAAGAGGCACTAAATTTCATCCTGGTTATAACGTGAAATGTGGTAAAGATCATACTTTATTTTCTGTTATTAAAGGATTAGTAAAATTTACAAAAAAAGGTTTACTAAAAAAAAAATATGTAAATGTTATAAGCACAACAGAATAATATAAAAATATTTATTTTTTAAATATTTTATAAAAGAGAGATATAACATGAAATTTGTTGATTCAGCTACGATTCATGTATCTGCTGGAAACGGAGGACACGGATGTATAAGTTTTAGGAGAGAAAAATTTATACCAAAAGGAGGACCTGACGGCGGAGATGGTGGTGATGGAGGAAATGTTTGGATAATATCTGATTTAAACATGAATTCATTAACTGATTATCGAATAAAAAAAATATTTTGTGCTGAAAATGGAAAAAATGGATCAAATGCTAATAGTTCAGGAAAAAAAGGAAAGGATGTTTTAATTCGTGTACCGTTAGGTACCAGAATTTTAAATGTCGATACTAATACTATAGTAGCCGATATACAAGATAAAAATCAAAAAATTCTCATTGCAAAAGGGGGATGGCATGGGTTAGGAAATTCTCGTTTCAAATCATCTACTAACCAATCTCCAAGAAAAAATACAAAAGGTTCTCTCGGAGAATATAAAATTATTTTATTAGAACTAATATTAATCGCAGATGTCGGAACATTAGGTCTTCCTAATTCCGGTAAATCTACCCTAACTAGCTCATTATCTAATGCAAAGACAAAAATAGATTATTATCCATTTAGTACATTAAATCCTATTTTGGGAACAGTAAAAATAAAAAAAAGAAAATTTATTATTGCTGATATTCCGGGCATTATAAAAGGCGCATCATCTGGTGTAGGATTAGGGATAAAATTTTTAAAACATTTATCTCGTTGTCGGTTACTGCTACATATTGTTGACACAACAACAATCAAAAAAAAAAATATAAATAAAATTATATTTATAATATTAAAAGAACTTAAAAATTTTGATGAGTTATTATCTAAAATTCCTAGATGGTTAATTTTTAATAAAATTGATATTCTAACAAAAAAAAAAATTAATAAAATAATGATGTATATGACAAAAAAAATTCAAAATAATCAAAAATATTATTTTATTTCAGCTAAAAATAATATTGGAACAAAAAAATTATCTAAAGATATAATAAAATATTTATATAAAAAATAAAATAATAAAAAATATTTTTATATCGATAAAAATACTTATCAATATAAATTTATTAAAAATTTATTAATTATATATTCATTAAACTAGTCTATAGTTACAAATACCGTACACCAATACATCTTATTATAAAGAAACCCGGATTAAAAACACCGGGATTTCTTTACTTTAAACATTAATTATCTTTTAGAAAACTGAGTTTTCTTTCTAGCTTTACGAAAACCAAATTTCTTGCGCTCTACTTGTCTAGAATCACGTGTTACAAAACCTTCTTTTCGTAAAATATCTCTTAATGTGTTGTCATAATTAATTAATGCACGAGTAATTCCTTGTCTAATAGCTCCAGCTTGTCCAGATATTCCACCGCCTTTTACCGTGATATAAAAATCAAATATATTTAACATATTTACTACATCTAATGGTTGTTGAACTATCATACATGCGGTTTTCCTACCAAAATATTCTTTTAAAACACGCTTATTAACAAAAATTTTTCCTGCTCCTTTACGTAAAAATACACGCGCAGAAGAACATTTGCGACGACCTGTACCATAATTTATGTACTCAGACATACTATAAATCCTAATATTTATATATATTAAATATTTAAAAAAACTGGTTGTTGTGCATTTAAATTATGCTCGTGAAATGGAAATACTTTTAATTTTTTAAAAATTGATCGACCTAAAGAACCTTTGGGTAACATTCCTTTAACAGCTCTTGCAATAACTCTTTCGGGATGATGTAACAACATATATTGCAAAGTATATTTTTTTATTCCACCTACATAGCCTGTATGATGATAATAAAATTTATTAAGAATTTTCTTACCAGTAACAATTATTTTTGATGCATTTATAACTATGATATAATCACCAGTATCAACATGAGGAGTATACTCGGGTTTATGTTTTCCGCGCAGACGTAAAGATATTTGAGTTGCAAAACGACCTAAAATTTTATTTGTACCATCAACGTAATACCAGGATTTCTTAATATTGTTAACATTAGCTGAAAAACTTTTCATAATATCTTTTACCTGATAGATATAGTTATAAAAATTAAAAAAATTTATTGATTTTATCTAATCAATAATATTTATTATTATAAATATAGCATATATACTAAAAAATATTTATTTATTATAAATATAAACAAAAACAAAACTGGAATGTTATAACATGGATAAAAAAAGAATATTAAATTTTTTACGCAAAAAAATTGATTGTATTGATTATAAAATAATTAAACTACTCTCATCTAGAGAATCTCTTTCAATCAATATATTAAAAAATAAAATATATAATAAATTTAACGTACGAGATAAAAATCGTGAAATAGAACTATTCCAAAATTTATATCAATATAGTAAAAAAAACAAAATTAATCCAATATTTATTAAAAAAATATTTAAAATAATTGTTGAAAATTCTGTTATCATCCAAAAAAACTATAAAAATGAAATATTAAAAAATCAAAAAAAATATTTATGCGCCTACTTAGGACCTATCGGTTCATATTCATCTGCTCTTTTTAATAGAATTTCTAATAATAAAAAAAAATTATTAATACCAAATGAACATAATACTTTTAATTCTGTAATAAAATCCCTCAAAAATGATAATTGTAATTTTGCATTACTCCCTATTGAAAATAGGGTATCAGGAATTATTCCAGAAGTATACGACATACTAAAAAAACATAAAAAAATATACATTATTAAAGAATTTTATGTAAAAATTGAACATCATTTATTTGCAAATAAAAATTGTTTTTTTAATCAAATTAAACAAGTATATAGTCATATACAACCATTTAAGCAATGTAGTATTTTTATAAACAAATTTCCAGAATGGAATAAAAAATATTTTAATAGTACATCTGCAGGAATGAAACAACTGGCCGCAGAAAAACAAAAAACATCAGCTGCAATTGGAAACTCAATAGGTGGTTCTTATTATAATTTAAAGAAAATTGCTATTAATATATCCAATATAAATAACAATATAACTAGATTTATATTAATAGCAAAAAACCCAAAAAAAATAAATTCTACCATGTCTGCTAAAATCACTATTATTATAAAAATAACTAACCATAAAATAAATAAAAATAAAATATTAGAAATATTAAAAAAAAGAAAAATTAAAATTCTAACAATGATTTTGATAAAAAAAACATCTAATATAATTGAGGCAACGTATTTATTAGACATAAAAGCATATATTGAGTCTGAAATAATACAAAATACATTATTAGATATAAAAAAATATACAAAATATATAAAAATATTAGGATGTTATCCTATTGAAAAAAATATAACAAAATTATATTAATAATATAAATATGTTATTAATATAACTAATATACTTTTATTATAAAAAATAATATTATATTAATTTAAATTTATTAAATATAAAAGGATTTTTACTAATAATCATGTTCAATAATTTAACAAAAAAAATAACTAATATTTTTGAAAAAATTTCACACCATGGACATTTAAAAGAAAAAAAAATAAAAGAAACAATGCAAAAAATAAAATTAGCGTTATTAAATGCAGATGTTTCATTAACAGTAGTACGATTATTTTTAAAAAAAATAAAATCAAAAACATCAGAAATATATATAAATAAAAACTTTAGTCCTAGTCAGAATTTAATAAAAATTGTATTACAAGAATTAACTTTAATGATGGGTAACAATTGCTATTTATTTAAATTTTCTCTAAATCAGTTAGCTATCTGTACTATTATCGGTCAACCTGGATCCGGAAAAACTACTAGTACAGCCAAATTAGCTTATTTATTATCCAAACAATATAAAAAAAAAATACTTGTTGTATCTATTGATATATATAGACCAGCAGCTATCTTACAATTAAAACGATTAATACAAAAAACTAAAGCTAATTTTTTTCAATCTAACTGTAATCAAAAAATTATCAAAATAATTAAATCAGCAATAATCGAAGCAAAAAAAAAAAAATATGATGTACTATTAATAGATACTGTAGGCAGCATACACACTGATCCATTTAAAATACAAGAATTAAAAAAAATACAAGATTATATTCAACCGCAAGAAACACTATTTGTTATTGATGCAATGACTGGACAAGATTCTATTCATATAATTAACGAATTTAATAAAATGTTTAAATTATCTGGAGTAATTTTAACAAAACTGGATAGTGATACAAGAGGAGGAGTCGCATTATCAGTACGCACTCTCACAGAAATACCAATCAAATATATCGGTATTGGAGAAAAAATTTATGATTTACAAATTTTTCATCCCGAAAGAATCGCTAAAAGAATTTTAGGAATGGGAGATATGTTATCTTTAATGGATGATATTCAAAATAAAATAAAAAATAAGGAATTAAATTTACTTAAAAATTCCAATAAAAAAGGAGATAAATTTAATTTAAATGATTTTTTATTACAAGTTAAACAAATCAAAAAAATAGGAGGGATTAATTCATTAATAAACAAATTACCAATTAATATGTATTCTAATAATTCTATTTTAGAAAATATTGATGATAAATCTTTTATAAAAATTGAAGCCATGATTAACTCCATGACAGAAAAAGAAAAAAAAATCCCATCTATAATAAAATATTCAAGAAAAAAAAGAATATCAAAAGGATCTGGAAATACTATACAAGAAATTAATATTTATTTGAAAAAATTTGAACATATGAAAAAAATAATGAAAAATATAAAAACAAATAAAAAAAATAAAATATTTGAAAAAATAAAAAATTATCTGATAAAATAATATATATAGTACTTAACATACTTATAAAAATATAAATAATATTTTTAATAACAGTTTTGAAAATAAAATAGGAAACATAATGATAAAAATTAGACTCGCGCGACACGGATCAAAAAAAAAACCATTTTATCAAATTGTAGTATCTGATATAAGATCAGCGCGTAATGGAAAATTTATTGAACGTGTTGGATATTTTAATCCATTTGCCAAAGAAAATGAAACAACAATATCTCTATCTATTAAACGAGTTCAATATTGGTTACACAATGGAGCAAAACAATCAAAAAGATTTTTAAAGTTATTTAAACAATTTACAAAAAAATAATTCTAATAAATAACATAAAAATATTAAATTATAAATTATGATCATAATAGGAAAAACAGGACATCCATACGGAATATTAGGATGGATGCATATAATTTCATTTACTGAAATAAAAAAAAATATTTTTAATTATTTTCCATGGATTTTAGAAAAATCACGTATAAATTTATATAAAAATGATATGATCATGTACCGAAAACATATAAATCATTTTATAATAAAATTAAAAAATATAAATAACAGAAATCAAGTATATAATTTTACTAAACAAAATATATTAATTCAATCAAATCAATTACCTATATTAAAAAATACGGAATATTATTGGCATAATATTTTATATTGTCATATTTTTAATCTAAAAAATGAAAAAATAGGCTTAGTATCAGAGATACTAGAAAACAAAATTTATAATACATTAAAAATACTTGCCATTAAAAAAAATAAATATATATATATTCCATTCATACAACCGGATATCATTAAAGAAATAGACATAAACAATAAAAAAATAGTAATTAATTGGACTCAATATATATAAATATATATATTACAAAATAAGACAAGAATATGATAAAATTTAGTATTATTACAATTTTTCCACAAATGTTTGATAACATATTTCAATATGGAATCATAAATCAAGCTATTAAAAAAAAAATAATTAATATTAATATTTTTGATCTAAGAAATTATAGCACATACAAAAGAAAAAAAGTAGATGATAAAATCTATGGAGGCGGTTCAGGAATGCTACTTATGTTTTTACCTTTATTTCGCGCAGTTAATCATATAAAAAAAAAATTTAAAGAACCATCTTTAGTCATTTATTTAACTCCACAAGGGAAATTACTTAATTATAATAATGTCAAAAATTTTATAAAAAAAAAACATTTAATATTTATTTGTGGGCGCTATAAAGGTATCGATGAACGTTTTTTAAAAACTCAAGTAGACGAAGAATGGTCAATTGGAGATTATATATTAACAGGAGGAGAAATTCCTGCCATGGTATTTATAGATACTATTACTCGCATGATTCCTAGCGCATTAAATAATAAAAATTCTTTATTAGAAGAATCATTTAATAATAAATTATTAGATTATCCAAATTATACACGACCAAAAAAAATTAATAATAAAATTGTGCCAAAAATTTTATTATCAGGTAATCATGCAAAAATAAAAAAATGGCGACTAAAACATTCAATTAAAAATACCATTTTAAAAAAACCGCATCTTTTAAAAAATAAATTTAAATAAAGTTAAAAATAAAAAAATTATATCAAAATAAAACTAATAAAAATATTATTATCAATTAATTGTATGAGATATTAAAAATATGAATAATTCCATCTACTCAATCGAAAATCAATATAAAAAAAAAAATATTCCATTATTTAATTCAGGTGATTCTATAATCGTAAAAATATGGATATTAGAAGGAAACAAAAAACGCATACAATCTTTTGAAGGAATTGTAATCGCCAAAAGAAATAGAAATCTTAATTCATCCTTTACAGTTCGCAAAATATCCAACGGAGAGGGAGTAGAAAGAACCTTTTTAATTCATTCTCCTAATATACATGAAATAAAAATTATAAAAAAAGGATTAGTTAAAAGAGCAAAATTATATTATTTACGTAACCGTACTGGTAAATCAGCAAGAATCAAAGAGCGTTTAAAGTAACTTATATACTATTTATTATGTTAATACTAAATTAACAAAATATTTAAACAAATAATTAAAAATAATAAATTTATTTATATAAATTATGCAGTCAGAATATAATAAAATTGACTGCACAATATATCATTAATTAATTTTTCAACATGTTCCGCTAATAGTCATTTTATCTACTTTAATGGTAGGTTGACCAACATTTACAGGTACAGTTTGCCCATTTTTTCCGCAATTACCTAATCCGCTAGCCATTTGCAAGTTATTTCCTACCATAGATATAGACTTCATTACCTCAATCCCTGACCCAATTAACGTAGCTCCTTTTAATGGATGAAAAATCTTTCCATTTTTTATAAGGTACGCCTCTGAAGTAGAAAAAACAAAATTTCCAGAAGTAATATCTACTTGACCACCACTAAAATTAACAGCATATATACCATAATCTACACTATTAATAATATCTAAATGATTATCGGAACCTGATAATAAATATGTATTTGTCATACGAGGCATGGGTAAATGAGCATATGATTCTCGTCGACCATTTCCAGTACTTTTTTGATACATAACATGTGCATTTAATTTATCTTGCAAAAAAGATTTTAAAACCCCATTTTTAATTAAAATATTATATTGGCCAGGTGTTCCTTCATCATCGATATTAACTGAACCCCTACTGCCGTGTAATGTTCCGTTATCTACAATTGTACATAAATTAGAAGCAACTTTTTGACCAATTTTTTTAGTAAAAATAGATGTTTTCTTGCGAATAAAATCTCCCTCTAAACCATGTCCAACCGCCTCATGAAATAAAATACCAGGCCATCCTGGACCCAAAACAACTGGAAAAGAACCAGCTGGAGAAATTTTAGCAGATAATGTAGTTAACGCAATACGAACTGCTTCTTTAGTCCAAAAGTCTATTAACATTTCATTATTGGTTTTTTTTTTAAAAAAATCATTTATTTTAAATCTACCGCCCCCGCCATGAAAACCTTTTTCTCTCTTATTATTTTGCTCAACTATAATTTCAATAGTTATATATACTAAAGATCGAGCATCACTAGCTGGTACCATGCTGTCAGTAGATCCAACTAAAATTTCTTCTTGTTCACACGTTAATACAGCCTGAACATCAATGACACGATAATCTTGGCTTCTAGCTAAATTGTCAATATAATTTAAAATATAAATTTTTTTTTCAACATAATTATCATCTATTAAATTAAATGAAGAATATGCATTTACAGAATGTAAATATACTTGTTTATTAATAATATTACCTGTTTTTACATTAGACAACATTTTACATACTGTATCAATAGAATTATTTAAATTATTTAATTTAATGGAATTCGTATATGAAAAACTAGTAGAAGTATTTTTTATAGCTCGTATTCCTACTCCTTCATCAAAAAAGTAAGTACCCTTTTTAATAATTTTATTTTCTAAAACCCATATTTCTTGTTCTTTTGATTGAAAATAAATATCTCCAAAATCAATTTTTTTATCTAACATATTATCTAATAAAATAGAAATATTTTTTTTATTAATATTATACTTATTTAATAAAATATCTATCATTATAAAAAATCTCTTTATAAAGCTATAAATTTAAAAATAATAAAATAATATAAATATTTTTATAAATATTTTTAAAAATATTTAATGAAATTATTTATATTGTTTTTATATAAAAAATATTGATAATAATTACTATAAAATAACTACATAATAATTTTATAAAATGTTATTATATATATAATAAAATTAATATTATTTTAATTAAAAATTTATATTATCGAGGTTGCTAATGAGTAATAAGTTTCAAATTTTATTAATTAACGGACCTAATTTAAATTTATTAGGTACACGAGAAACTAAGATATACGGTACAGAAACATTACCTCAAATTATTAAAAAAATAAAAAATATAGGACAACGTTTAAACGCTGATCTATATGACTTTCAGTCTAATGCAGAACATAAAATAGTAGAAAAAATACATGAAAGTAAAAAAAATAAAATACAATTTATCTTAATTAATCCAGGAGCATTTGCTCATACCAGTGTATCTATACGAGATGCTTTATTAGCCATACAAATTCCTTTTTTTGAAATTCATATTTCCAATATTTTTTCTCGAGAAAACTTTCGTTCACATTCATGGATATCTGATATATCTAATGGTATTATATCTGGATTTGGACCTGACGGATATACATGGGCACTACATACAGCTATAAAGATATTGTCAAAATAATATATATATAAAAATATAAAAATAATATTTATCTAGTAAAATTATTATTTTGATAATATAAATTTAATTTTTTTCTCAATGTTCCGCGATTAATCCCTAAAATTAAAGCTGCTTTTGTTTGATTACCTCGTGTATATTGCATAATACTATCAAATAATGGTTTTTCAATTTCAGATAAAAACATTTGATATAAATTATTTTCTGTTTTTTCAATGACGATTAAAAAATAATTTTTTAAAGCGATTTTAATATAATTAATTAAAGGAGTATAAAATACTTTTTCATTAATAATATTTGATACTATAAACTGACTAGAAATTTTTTGATTATTAAACATATAGTTGCTTAGTTAATTTTATAGAGTTTATTTTGAAAAAATATATATAAAACATATTTTTATTTTAAATATCCTATAATCTTTTACAAAATCAACCAGAATATAAGATATATCATATGAACAAAAAATAAATTAAAATAATTAACATTATATATATTATTTCATATCTTCTGAATATAAAGAATGTAATAATTGTACCATATCTATTGGAGGACTAACCATCCAATTTTGCAATTTACGTGTAGAAGGATGCAAAAACTGTAACATACTAGCATGTAAGGCTGGTCTAGAAAATTTTAATAAAAAATTATATGTTAATTTAGAATAACCTAAAAAATTTGGTTTAATACCTCTAGAATATACATGATCACCAAATATTGGATGTAAAATAGAAGAAATATGTACTCTAATTTGATGCATTCTACCTGTTTCCATAGAAACACGAATATGTGTATAATTTCTAAAAATAGTAATTACTTTATAATATGTAAC